>JBJEAY010000741.1:0-5020 GCA_051869575.1 Prevotella sp.
TCTAATCTACAGCAAACAAATGTCCCTCTTCGTCTTTAAATGTCAAATCCGGGTAGAAATTCTGCTTTGATGGCAATTCAAGTGTCATACTATTACTGCGTGCAAAACGCTCCAACTTTGGGATCAACAAAATCTCTATTATTTTGGACACCACCTTTGTATCATTGGTTATGGTATAGACATTTTTGTCAATGTCTATAAATCCCTTGACAATCCAGTCTTTGCTATCTGTCTCAAGAAAATCCTTATATGTTTTCACCTCATTTGAGAGTAAATCAAAGAATGATTCTTTTGTCATAATACAATAATTAGTGAATTAAAATAATATTCTGTTTAATGTAATTGGCTACAAAATTAATACAATATTTCTGAAATTGAAAATTTTAAGGCAAAAACTAATTTAATATATGCTTTTTTTAACAAAAGAAATATGATAAGATAACTAATGCCCCTTAAAAAATATTATCTTTGCACTAATATTTTTAATTCACCAAAATACTTAGAATATGGCCGCAGTTGGCCAAGTGCGTGGAATTCCTTTTGTAGTATCAAGGATTAGAGGGGACAGTAACAGAAAAAGGGGAGACCATAATGATCTCCCTTTTTCTGTTACTGTTGAGCCAATCGCAGGATTTGCTCCCATGCCTTTTCCTTGTCGCTAAGGTCAATCTTCACATCGGGGACAAGCGTCTTGTCGTCAACATGCTGGGCGTCGGGACGGGCAAAATACTTGCAACTGACGGAGCCCAACACCCCTGTGTTTGGCAATCTGAAGGGCAGCACCTCGCCGTAGTGAGAGGGCGAATAGGTGGACTCATCGCCAACGATAACTCCGATGTTATTATCACGAGCGAGGGTCATGAGGATTCCAGCACTGCTGAATGTTTTCTTGCCCTAGATGAATATCACCTTGCCGGCGAACACCTCCGGTTGGACGAAGCCCGGCTTGGTCTTGCCTGCGGGCAGTTGATACAGTTCGTCAACGTGACCGTGTTCCTCCCACGATTTCTTTGCCGCTCCCACACGGGGATTATAAGCCGCCATCAGGCGCGAGAAGCGCATATATGTTGAATAGTTTTTGAGTTGGGCTAACGGACAAAGGCGTATCAGCAATTCGTCGCACAGCATACTGCTGCCGCCATTGTTATATTGCGCATCGACAACGAGGGTCTTTATCGCTTCCTCCTTCATCTTGGCAAACATCTCGTCGAGCATCTTGTCCCAACGGGGCAACGACTCATTGCGCATCGTGCGTGCGTCCATACACCGATTAAACTGCAGATAGCACACTGATTTCTCAGGGATGAGAGTGTAATGGAAAAGGTCGCCCTTGTAAGCCATCACTGCTGACGAATTATCGGCTACAATTGTCTGTTCCTTCTCCCGCGAAGACTTCTTCTTCGCCTCATACTGACTGCCGGCAATGACATCCGTGTGCTTGTCACGCAAATCGCCAAGTGCCCCGCCCAACAATTCGACGAAAGCGGAATCGCCCGGGCATCCCGCGCAAGCCTTCAGCAATTCGTCACGACGGGAAAAAAGCTCATCCCTCCGCTCCTTCTTAATATAATAAGGATGGGTATCAGCAAGCATATCAACAAACAGTATTGCATCACGCTGATACTTATTGCCCTTCACATAGGCCTCATCACTCTTGAACAATGA
Source organism: Prevotella sp. (assembly GCA_051869575.1). GTDB lineage: Bacteria > Bacteroidota > Bacteroidia > Bacteroidales > Bacteroidaceae > Prevotella. The sequence continues at coordinate 1,666 of JBJEAY010000741.1, forward strand.
ATCGTCAATCACCTTGAACTGACTAACATTCTGTGCCGTCATCATTGCACTGCAAAACAGGGCGGCAATCGTTGCGAATAACTCTTTCATATATCTGTACATCATTTTTTTGGGTGCAAAGATAATAAGAAATACCATACACTCCAAATAAATGGGACAGAAGGGAGAAAAATGTGACGAATAGCAAAAAATAGGGGAACACCAAGTGGCGTTCCCCTATTTATTTATCATTATTCAGGATTAATCTACAATCAGATTCTCACCTGTCATGTCGGCTGGCTGCTCAAGTCCCATGATGTGGAGGATTGAGGGAGCCACGTCGGCAAGGCGTCCGTTCTTCACTGTTGCCGAGTTGTTGTCGGTGACATAGATGAAGGGCACGGGGTTGAGTGAGTGGGCGGTGTTGGGCGATCCGTCCTCGTTGACTGCGTTGTCGGCATTGCCGTGGTCGGCAATGATGATTGCCTCGTAGTCGTTGGCCTTGGCAGCCTCGATAACGTCCTTCACGCAGTTGTCAACTGCCCATACGGCCTTGGCGATGGCGTTATATACACCGGTGTGTCCCACCATGTCGCCGTTGGCGAAGTTAACCACGATGAAGTCATACTCCTGGGTGTTGATGGCACCCACGAGCTTCTCCTTAACCTCGTAGGCCGACATCTCGGGCTTGAGGTCGTAGGTAGCAACCTTAGGAGAGGGTACAAGGATGCGGTCCTCATTCTCGTAGGGAGCCTCGCGTCCGCCGTTGAAGAAGAATGTAACGTGGGCATACTTCTCGGTCTCGGCAGTGTGGAGCTGCTTGAGTCCCTTAGAGCTGATATACTCGCCAAGGGTGTTGGTGACGTTCTCCTTGGGGAAGATGATGTTCACGCCCTGGAATGATGCGTCATACGGAGTCATGCAGTAGTACTGAAGTCCGGGGATGGTCTTCATTCCCTCCTCGGGCATATCCTGCTGGGTGAGCACCTGTGTTAGCTCCTTGGCGCGGTCGTTGCGGAAGTTCATGAAGATGACAACATCGCCCTTCTGGATTGTTCCATCGACGGTGGAGTTGTTGATAGCCTTGACAAACTCGTCGGTAACGCCCTCGGCATAGCTTTCCTCCATAGCCTTCACCATGTCGTCGGCCTGCTTGCCCTTGCCCTCTACGAGCAGGTCATAGGCCTCCTTAACGCGGTTCCAGCGCTTGTCGCGGTCCATAGCATAGAAGCGTCCGATGATGCTTGCGATGTTGGCGTCGTTCTTGGTGCAAACGTCGGTGAGCTGCTGGATGAATCCCACACCACTCTTCGGGTCGGTGTCGCGTCCGTCCATGAAGCAGTGCACGTAGGTGTTCTTCAGTCCATACTCCTTGCTTATCTCGATAAACTTGAAGAAGTGGTCGAGTGAAGAGTGTACTCCTCCGTCAGAAGCCAATCCCATCAAGTGAACCTTCTTGCCTGTCTTCTGGGCGTATGAATAAGCGTTTACCACCTGCTCGTTCTTCAGGATAGAACCGTCCTTGCATGCGCGGTTGATCTTGACGAGGTCCTGGTAAACGATGCGTCCTGCACCGATGTTGAGGTGACCCACCTCAGAGTTACCCATCTGTCCGTCAGGCAGACCGACGTTTTCGCCGGAAGCCTCAAGCTGCGAGTGGGCACTAACAGCTGTAAGATAGTCGAGGTAAGGTGTCGGCGTATTGTAGATTACGTCGCCCTTGCCATGCTTTCCGATTCCCCATCCATCGAGGATCATCAGTAATGCTTTTTTTGCCATAGTCTTAAATATATTTATTTAAATGATTCTTCTTTCGGGGTGCAAAGTTACTGCAAAACACCGATATTTCAAAATAAAATGCACTTTTTTTGTATCTTTTCTCAATTTATAGGCAGTCTTGAGGATTTTTTTTGTACCTTTGCACCCGAATTTGGTAATGGAGTTAAGGGAGTTAATGGAGTTAAGGGAGTTAAAGACGTATGTTTTGGCTATGAGAAACGGAAGCGAAAAGACTATTGTCTTTAACTCCTTTAACTCCTTGAACTCCTTGAACTCCCCTAAATTGAATATAAAATATTATAATATATAAAAATGGAAAAAATTATTCTAACAGGAGACCGCCCCACGGGCAAGCTCCACCTTGGACACTACATCGGCTCGCTCAGGCGACGCGTCGAACTGCAGGACAAAGGCGACTTCAGCAAGATGTTCGTCTTCATGGCTGACGTGCAGGCTCTGACCGACAATGCCGACAACCCCGAGAAGATTCGCCAGAACATCATCGAGGTGGCTCTCGACTATCTCGCTGCAGGTCTCGACCCCGAGAAATGCACGCTCTTCATACAGAGCCAAATACCCGAACTGGCAGAATTGACCACCTATCTGATGAACCTCATCACGGTGAGCCGCGTGCAGCGCAACCCCACTGTGAAGACCGAGATAAAGATGCGCAACTTCGAGGCTAACATCCCCCTCGGATTCTTCTGCTATCCCGTGAGCCAGGCAGCCGACATCACTCTCTTCAAGGCCACCACAGTGCCTGCGGGCGAGGACCAGGAACCTATGCTTGAGGTGACGCGCGAACTGGTGCGCCGATTCAATCAGACATACGCTCCTGTGCTCGTTGAGCCGGAGATTATGCTGCCCGAGAACGCCACGGCACGCCGACTGCCGGGAACCGACGGCAAGGAGAAGATGAGCAAGAGCCTCGGCAACTGCATCTATCTCAGCGACTCGGAGAAGGAGGTGTGGAAGAAGGTGAAGAAGATGTCAAACGGTGCGCCGCGCATGTCGATGGACGAGCCGGGAAATCTCGAGGGCAACGCCGTGTTCACATACCTTGAGGCATTCAGCTGCGACGACGACTTCGCCAACTACTGGCCTGAGTTCAAGAATCTCGACGACCTCAAGGAGCACTATGTCCACGGAGGCATAGGTGACGGAACATGCAAGAAGTTCCTCAACACCATCCTCAACAACATGCTCGAACCGATGCGCCAGCGTCGCCACGAACTGGAGCAGGACATTCCCGAAATCTACAACATCCTGCGCAAGGGCACCGAGAAAGCCCGCGAGACAGCCGCCCAGACCATGGCCGAAGTGCGCGAGGCCATGCGCATCAACTACTTCGACGATGCCGAGCTAATCCGCAGTCAGGCTGAGCGATTCAAGAGCTTGTAATGGAGAGCACATGCAAAACATATATACTATAATATATATATTAAGGTGTGAGCAAGTCACTTAGTGGCAGTCCACGCCGTCAGGGGAGTCAACAATCATAAAGGCTCCGACCTGGCACTGAACTTATTAAAAATTTGGACTAAAAAAGGGCTCTACAGATATTGTCCGTGGATAAAAGTTAGGACTGCTAACCAAA
>JBJEAY010000742.1:0-4983 GCA_051869575.1 Prevotella sp.
CCCAAAAAGAATTCCGCCCAAAATGACGGTCATATAACACGATATGCTGCCGAGGCTCTCTTGGCAAGGGCATACCTGTTCTTTACTGGCTATTATGGAGCGGAACCGGAGGGCGTTACAAAGTCAGATGCCCTTGCAGCCTTGGAGGATATTATTTCTTCGGGGGAGTTCTCGCTCGTTCCTGAATTCAAGAACCTCTGGCCAGGTGCGTCTGCCGGAATAGCCGAAATCGGCGACTCAGAGACATTGCAGGGCACATACGCAGGTGATGGTAACTCTGAAACAGTGCTTGCCCAAAAGTTCAGCAACACTCAGGACTACAATGGAAACAACGACGGAAACCGCTGGCTTGTTATGATGGGCATGCGTGGCATCAATTCAGCTCCTTATGGTAAGGGATGGGGAGGATGCACGGTTAATCCTCTTTTCGTAAAGAAATACGGAAATGGAGATACACGTCTCGCTGCTTCGGTGATAGACATCGAGGGCGAAGGCATATCAAAGCTTGAAGGATTTGAGAAAAACCACAAGAAGGACCAACGTGAATATACAGGTTATACCGTTAAGAAATACACTCCGCTATGCTTTGCCGACGGCACATCCGCATCGAAGATTGACGGTTCGGGAGATTTCCAGACCAGCCAGCACCAGGACTATGTAGTTGTAAGATATGCCGACGTATTGCTTATGGCTGCTGAATTAGGCAGTGCCAACGCACAGACATATTTCAATATGGTGCGCGAGCGTGCATACACAACGGGTATTGATGACAACGGTGCCCCGGTTCTCTCACCCAAGTACAGCGAAGTTGCAGTTTCGAAGGAAGCCATCATCAACGAGCGTGCATTGGAGTTTGCCTTTGAGGGCTTACGCTATTACGACTTGCTACGCCAAGGCATTGACTATGCCGCCAATGCCATTGCACTCAGTGGTGTGGAAGTGCTCAGCGGAGGCAATCCTTCTACAGTTACCATATCTGCCGAGAACGTGAAAAAGACCAAGGGACTTGTACAGATTCCCGAGACTCAGATCACTCTTTCAAATGGCGTGCTGAAGCAAAATGCAGGATGGGAGTAAAAAAAATTAAGAATTAAAAAAAGATAGTCATGAAACTAAAATATTTATTCTTGTCATTTGTGGCAAGTATAGCCATGATGTTTACGGCTTGCTCTCCAGACGAGTATGATTTGGGAGCTAAAGACATTACAGCCGCTGACCTCGTCGAGGGTGTGGCATTTAGTATCACACATGACGCTCAGAATCCGAATATCGTCTATTTGGAGAATCTGATGCCAGGCAGATACAAGGCTATATGGGAGCATCCCCAAGGACGAAGCCTAAGCAATAAGGTGACACTGAAAATTCCTTTTGCCGGTGAATATGAGGTGAAGTTCGGTGTTGAGACTCGTGGTGGTTATGTATATGGCGAACCTGCGAAGTTCAAGGTTGACGACATGTATGCCGGATTCATCAGCGACCCAATGTGGTCGATGATTGCAGGTGGTTCGGGCAAGTCGAAGACATGGGTGCTTGACCTCGATGCCGACAAGGTGTCGCGCCATTTCCTCGGTCCCATCTATTTCTTCACTAAGAACTATTGTTGGGACAACTTGCACAATGCCTCAGGAGGCAATTACCTGGATTCCGACCCATGGGATGCAACATCGGCAATCGTGCCGAATATCACTGACGGGGCAGCCACTTGGTATTGGCTTGCCGACTATGCAGGAAACTCATGGATGTGTGACGCCGCAGACTTCGGTACAATGACATTCGACCTCATTGGAGGTGCCAACGTCGTAACCGACCAAGAAGCATACGGATTGGGTACTCTTAGCGGCACATACCTTGTGGATACTGATGCCCATACAATTAAGTTCTCAGGAGCATGGCCCGTGCATGATTCCAATCGCGACAGCGAACTTGCCACATACTGTCCTGAGCGTTCGTTCAACATCTTGTATCTCACCGATGATTTCATGCAGTTGCTCGTCCCCGAGACTGGAGTATGCTACAACTACATATCCACCGACTATCGCGACAACTGGACACCCGGCGAGCAGAAAGACCCGGAACCGACATTGCCCGATGGATGGCAGCAGGATGTGTCGCAAACAGTCATCACCAACGTAAAGTGGGTGCTTTCAGATCAGAATCCTCTCGACTGGTGTAATCTCGACGGAAGCCGCATGAACGGATGGGCATCACCATCTGACTATCCCGACTGGCTTGGCACTCCCGACCCATCGGTATATGCCGACTTCTCAATGACACTCGAATCGAGCGACCAAACTGCCACTTTCGTCACTGCAGAGGGTGAGGTGACTATGAAATACACTCTCGACGAAAAGGGTATCTACACATTCGATGGCACAGTACCCTCACATCAGGTGGTTGGTTGGGCTTGGTTTAACACCGACGGCAACAACCAGTTGCGCATCATGAGTATTGAGAAAGACGCAATGGGTAATGTTTCGGGAATGTGGCTCGGAGCACGCAGTGCAGAGAAGCCTGAATATCTGGCATACCATTTCATACCTCAGGCAGGTACTGCCAGCAGTGACTCTGATCCGCTTTCGCCCTGGAAGAAATCTCTTTGCGGCAAGACTTTCAAGCCTGATGTCAACTACTGGGCAGACTGGATTGCAGACGACTGGACAGGCGGATGGACAGCATATATTTACCCCACTGATTTTGCATCGCAGAACTGGTTCTGGACACAAGAGACTTACGATGCATGCGAGGCTTCGTCTCTGTCTTTCTATGAAGACAACGGCAAGATTATGGTGGATGCCGTTGACAATGGTGTCGAGAAGAAGGGTATCAGCGTAAGCATAGATACCGATGCCATGTCATTCGAATTCTCAGAAGCCCCACTCACATACAGTTGGATTCTTACTAATAATGCAGAAGGAAAAGGCCCATGGCTGATGGGAAGCTACAACGGAGCAAATCTCAGCAATATCTCTACCCATGGATTATACTTAGGGTATATTAGTAAAGAAGGTGAAATCACAATGGTTCACTACGTCTTGGCGGAATGAGTTTACATGCTGAAAATCGGATGCGCCCACCACTTTCCTTAAGTGGGGCGCATCCTCTCTTCTTACTTTTCTTATGGATTGCCGTTGCGACGATTGTGGGATGTACTGAAAAGAAAGAGAATAAGGACATATTCAGTCATAATAAGGAGTTGAAAGATGTTTCAAGTGTGGCAAAGATGTATTTGGAGGGATTGCAAACATGTGCATTCAATGACAAAACAGAAATCATGACTCTCGACCACAATCCGTCGGAATCAGAAAAAATAGCTGTATGCAACATTCTCGAGACTAAATCCACGGCTATCGCAAGTCAACATGGAGGATGTCGCACCGTTGAAATACGTGGCGAATATATGAATATCAACTGTGACTCTGCATTGGTTGTATATACAAAAGAATACAATGACGGAGAAATAGTGTTGGACTCTCTTCATCTCGTTAAAAGAGGTGACCAATGGAAAATATTATTATCAATAAAATAAAAAAATGTGTTTTATGAACATAAGGAAATTTGCATTAATATGGACGCTTGTAACATCTTGCGTATGCCTGTCATGTTCCTCGACAGACGATACGGGAGATGACCTCACAGTAACATTCAAAGTTACGGCAGACAACATCACTTTCAGCAAAACGGGTGGACAACAGACTTTTTCTGTTCAGTCGATGGATGCCGTGAGTGCCGAAAGCGACCAACCGTGGTGTAAGGTGACTGTGGGTGAAACATCCCCAAAACTTAAAGCCACACCTGTCAAGGTGGAAGTGGGGGAAAATACGGAAGTAAACGACCGACAGGCGACAATAAGTATTAAGTCGGGAAGCAATGTGCATACCGTCAGCGTGACACAGTTGCCAAAAGACGGCATACTGCTCGAAGAAACGACAATGAATGTAGGCAACGAGGGGGAAACCGTCACTGTGAAACTGAAATCCAACGCCGACTACAAGGTGGAAATATCGGATACATGGTTGAAGGTAGTCACAACAAGGGCAAATATGCAGGAACACGAAACTGTTCTTGAAATCAGTAAGAACAACGGCAATGAGCGTTCGGCTTCTGTCACTTTCACTGTTGGCGAGGCAACTGAGACATTAACTGTAATCCAGGCGGCAGGACAGACGTCGGACATAACCGCAGATGCAAAGTCTATTGCATCACAGATGTATCCCGGATGGAATCTCGGTAATACCCTTGAAGGTAACAACAACGGCACTCTCTTCTCAAATAACGTGGGCTTGGGAGGCGAAACCTCATGGCAAGGAACAAAGACCACGCAGGCAATCATCGACTTTGTGAAGTCCCAGGGATTCCGCTCTGTCAGAATACCTTGCAACTGGGTGTGCGGACATATTTCAGATGCTACCGACAATACCATCGACAAGGCCTGGATGGCAAGGGTGAGGGAAATTGTGGATTATTGCATCAATGCCGGACTGTATGTTGTTCTTAACGACCACTGGGATGGTGGATGGATTGAAGACGGATTCACCGAAGCCACAGCCGACAAGAATGTGCAGATAATGAAGGATATATGGACTCAGATTGCCAATGAATTCATTAACTATGATGAGCATCTGCTCTTTGCCGGACTCAACGAGCCAAGCGCATCGACACAGGCACAGACTGATGTCTTGCTAAAATACGAACAGGCTTTTATTGACGCAGTGCGAGCTACAGGAGGCAACAATGCCAAACGAATACTCGTGGTACAAGGTCCTTGCACTGACATTGAGAGGACTGAGCAATTCTATAAAACAATGCCTACAGATATTGAGGAAGGACGTCTGATGATGGAGGTACACTATTACACTCCACCGCAGTTTACTGGAGTGTGGGAAAACGGCAATCCATATTATTTCTGGGGTAGCGAAAACCATGCCTCAGACGACACTTTCAAGAAATACAACAGCACATGGGGCGAGGAGACATCGATGCTCG
>JBJEAY010000743.1:0-4971 GCA_051869575.1 Prevotella sp.
CAAGCAAATTAATAATAGTATTCACAATAAAAACAGTTTGCCTATTGAAAAGACTATACCCCAAAAATAAAAAAGGTATATGAATAAATACAAGAAAATGTCAGACGAAAGTCTGGCTCAAAGCTATATGGACGGCGATGCAAAAGCGTTCGACGAGATACTGGCAAGGTATCAGTCAGACCTGTTTTCGTATTTCCTGTATGTAGTGAAGAATGAAGACGAGGCAAACGAATTGTTCCAGGAGACATTCGTGAAAATGGTGGTGCACATGCAGAACCGACGGTATAAGTCGATGGGCTTGTTCCGCTATTGGCTTTTGCGTATCGCCCACAACGTCCTGACCGACCGCATGCGCAGGTGTGATTTTAGACTGATGAAGGACGCAAATTCCGACAACGACCTCTCGCTACTCTACAGCGACACTATCACTGTTGACTCGTATGAGGCCGAAATTATGCGCATGCAGACCTACGACACGCTCTACGACATGGTGGATCAGTTGCCCAACGAACAGCGCGAGATGGTTTATCTCCACTATTTCGAGGGACTGACGTTCAGGGAGATAGCGGAGATTATGGGGGTAAGTATCAATACTGCTCTTGGACGTATGCGCTATGCCATCCTCAACCTTAGGAAGATGTCCGACTTCAAAGTTCTCTGAGCGAATGGATGACAGCCTCGGGGGTGGCACTCTTGAAGACATAGCTGCCGCTTACGAGCACATCCACACCCGCATCCACAAGCCTTGGGGCTGTTTCGCTTTGCACGCCTCCATCCACCTCGATAAGTGCCTTCGACCCCTTCTCTTCGATTAGTTGGCGCAGGCGCTTCACCTTGTCGATGGTGTTCTCGATGAATGCCTGTCCGCCGAATCCGGGGTTGACGCTCATCAGCAGCACCATATCCACATCCTTGATGATATCCTCAAGCACACACACGGGCGTTGAGGGATTGAGCGTCACGCCTGCCTTCATGCCGGCATCGTGTATCTCTTGTATCGTGCGGTGCAGGTGGGTGCAAGCCTCGTAGTGCACGTTCATCATCATCGCACCGAGCTTGGCGGTTTGCTTGATATACTGCTCGGGGTGCACTATCATGAAATGCACGTCGAGAGCCTTGGTGCATTTCTTTGCCACGGCCTCGAGCACAGGGAAACCGAAGGATATGTTTGGCACGAACACTCCATCCATCACGTCGAGATGCAGCCACTCTGCCTCACTGCGGTTTATCATTTCAATGTCGCTGTCGAGATGCAGAAAATCTGCCGCCAGCAACGAGGGTGAAACTATTGTCATAGTTTTTTTTGTAATAATGTTATAATTTAGTTTAGACATAATGGCACATAAGTGCCGTCAGATAATTGGATAACCCTGTAAGAGCGGGCGATTTTTCTTATCAGTTCGAGTGTCTTTTCACTCGGAGATGGTAGCTGGGTAAAATACTTCATAGGCGCTTTGTTATTTAATGATATCTTCTATCATAAATAACGCACGACTCTATGATTTATTATGTATCCTACCGATTTTTTTCACACCGTTGAGGAAGTCGCGCGCCTTCATTCTCTTCTTTCCCGCCAACTGCACCTCGTCCAGTTGCAGCCATCCGTCGGCTGTGGCCACGAGCAGTCGCTTGCCATCCACGGTGATTTCCCCCGGGGCGGCATTGCCTTTGTCGTCGTTGGTCTTCGTCGTGGCATATATCTTCAGCACCGTCTGCTTGCCGTCTTCGTCTTCGAGGGTTGTCCATGCACCGGGGTAGGGGCTCAGTCCTCTCACAAAGTCATACACCTGCTTGGTGCTCTTCTGCCAGTCAATCTCGCAAGTCTCCTTGAATATCTTCGGGGCGGGCAGCAGAGTTTCACCGGCTGTCATCAATTCCTCCTGCGGTATAGCCTCGGGATGTCCGTCGGCTTCAACGATGCGCTCGAGGGTCTGCATACAGATGTCGGCACCGAGATGCATCAGTCCGTCATACACGTTCTCCACGTTGTAGTCGTCGTGGATGTCGAATGGCAGTTGCATTATCACCTTTCCGGTGTCGATGTCGTGATCGAGGAAGAAGGTGGTCACTCCAGTGCGTGTCTCGCCGTTGATCACAGCCCAGTTGATTGGGGCAGCTCCGCGATATTGTGGCAAGAGGGCGGCATGCACGTTGAATGTGCCGTATTCGGGCATGTCCCACACCACCTCGGGCAACATTCTGAATGCCACTACCACTTGCAGGTTGGCATTGTAGGAGCGCAGTTCGTTGACGAACGCCTCGTCCTTCATCTTCACCGGTTGCAGCACTGGTATTTCGTGCTCCACGGCATATTGCTTCACCTGTGACGGTTGGAGCACGCTGCCGTGCCTTCCCACCGGTTTGTCGGGTTGTGTCACCACAGCCACCACGTTATATCCGCCCTTGACGAGGGCGTCGAGGGTAGCCACGGCAAATTCCGGGGTACCCATAAACACTATTCTAAGTTCTTCTTTCTTCATATCTCTTTATCTCGTAGCATGAAATCCTTCGATGTTCTCATATCGGCGGCGCATCATGCGGGTGTAGATGTTGCGCAGCCAATAGGGATGGGCGACAGTGGCAGCCAACCCAAGGACAATCATGATGATGTAGCCAACGGTGTCGCCGAAGATGGCAGTGAATGTAAGTGCGAGGAACACAGGCACGAAGAACACCACCAACTCGATGATGAGCTGCAGCGAGTTCTCGAAGTTGCCCTTGGATGTCACCTTCTCGTTGAGAGGCAGCGACTGCTTGTTATACACCGCCAACTGGAACAGCAGTCCATAAGCCACGCCCGTAGTGATGAGCAGGTAGGCGAGCACCATCAGTATCGAGAATCGTCCCGACACGATTGGCGGGATGAGCAGCAGCATCGGCAGCACCAACACTATGCAGAAGAAGTAATACTTTGCCCTAAGCAGGTCGAGAATGCTCTCGCGACGGGTGAAGAGGAAGTCGATGTAGTTGCCCTCGGGAGCCATTATCTTCACGAGGTTCACCGCTCCGAAGAACACGAAGCAGTAGAGACACCAGATGTTGACGGCGAAGGCACCGGTGTATGCGTCGGTGAAGGCGAGCAGCAGACTGAGCATGGTGATTACCACCAGTCCCTGGACATATCGCTGGCGTATGGCCTTGTTGCGCATTGCGCTCTTCACCTCCAACGACAGGTATTCGCCAATCATTCCGAATCGCTCAAGGAACGAGAATCGGGTGGTGGGCGAGAAGGTCTTCTCTTCCTCTGCCGCCACCTCGGAGTCGGCAAGTCGGCGCGACAACCAACTGTTCACCACGAAAAGCACAGCGATGAGCACTAATACCACTGCTGCGCACGCCCATGTGAATCCGTAGTCGAATACGAAGTCGAAGATTTTGGTGAATCCCTTCTCCACGCCGAACATCAACAGCGGTATGCCTACTGCTGAGCCATACACTGCGATAGGCAGCACCCACCACCATATCTTCTGGTTGACGAGCGTGCGCACGAGCATATACCACAGGGCGTTTAGGATTACTATTGCCTCGCAAAGCAGTATCAGTCCGATAGTCTCCCATCCACCGAGTCCGCCGCACCACACGATGAACGCGTAAGGCAATATAACCGTGAGCCAAATGACGTTAAACGAGTTGATCATTGCCATCACAATGAAGCAGTCCACGATATGTGTCTTCTTGATGGGCATGAGCAGATAGGGCTTGATGAGCAGCGACGGTGTCTGTTGTCCGCCGAATCTCATGAAGAAATCGAGTATCATGAGGAATGACATCATGATGAAGATGGCTCCCTCGTCGCCGCCTCGTGCCGACCATCCCAAGAATGTGCCGAGGGCGATGAAGTAGATACTCATGAAGGCAAGGCCGATGTATGCGAATACCTTGCCAAACTTGTTCTGTTCGAACATCGGGTTGCGCTTCTCGCTCAATTTCATGTTGCGGCGCAACAGCTTGTATAATTCTATTCTATTCATTTTTATCCAAATATTATCATAGATTTTCTATCATCCACTGACTTTTTTTGTTGTCCACAGACTTTTTTTGTCCACAGATTATCACAGATTAACACAGATTTTTTAATTATCAAAGATAATTTTGATTATCACAGATTATTGTCATCAATAATCAATTATCAGTAATCAATAATCAATCAGAGCCGAAGGCTCTTAATCTGTGCTAATCTGTGTTAATCTGTGGTCTAAAAATTATCTTCTGTATTAATCTGTGGATAAACTCACCTCAGGTCCACCACCTCGGCATTCGGATAGTCCTTGGCGGGGAATGTGAAGGTGGCGTTGGAGATGTTGGCCTTCTTCAGCTGCGAGATTTTGATGGTAGTCCACTTGGTGCCTTGGCGCATCTTCACCTGCGAGGGAGCATACGTCGATTTGTTCACCGTCACATACATCTCCTGTATCGAGCGCTTCTTGTCCGTTGCCGTCAGATGCACCTCATATCCCGCGGCTACGGTCTTCATCGTGTATGAATATCCCTTCTTGTAGATGTTGATGAAGTTGTAGGGATTGATAGCCTGCAGTTGCGCCTCGGTGGGATTGCTGATGTTCACCTCCTGCTGACTTTTCATATACGTCCACTGCGTCTTGCCGTTAAACCATACGATGGCCTGTGGCGTGGTGGCTTGGAACATTCGTCCCTTCACCGATATACGTCCCGATGTGCTGCCTATGTTCTTCCCCGCAACGGTGAAGTTGGCAGTCACTCCGCCCTTGTTGCTCAGTGCCGCGGCAGTTTTGTCGAGCACCTGCTTGGCGGTCTGTGCCGATGATCCAATAGCAATCATCAGCATCATCAATATATTAATTATTTTTTTCATAAACATATGTCTTTAACTCCCTTAACTCCTTTAACTCCTTTAACTCCCTTAACTCCTTTAACTCCCATATTATTAACATTTGTCCTTAACTCCTTTAACTCCTTTAACTCCTTTAACTCCTTTAACTCCTTTAACTCCTT
>JBJEAY010000744.1:0-4971 GCA_051869575.1 Prevotella sp.
TAGATATTCAATCTTCTTCATACCTTTATTAATTTCGCTACAGCCTCGGGCACCAGACCAGATATGTCCTCACCCAGGCTTATCTTATTTCTTATTTCTGTACTGCTAATGTTATATAGTTCTGTTTCTACCAAGCGCACGTTGGAGGGGAGGCTTGAGATGTCAATATCCGCTCCCCGGCGCGGGTAGATTATTATCCTGAATTTGCGGAGGATGTCCTCCCACCTGTACCAACGGTGGAACATCTTCCAGTTGTCGCCCCCAATGATAAGAACAAACTCACGGTCGGGATAATCCCTCTGCATGGATGTCAGGGTGTCGTACATATACGACGGTCGGGGCATGTGAAACTCGTAGTCGCTTGCCACCAAAGAGCTTTCACCCTCAAGGGCTGCCCTCACAAGCGAGAGGCGGTAAGCATCGTCGGCAAGGGAACCGGCTGACTTTAGCGGGTTGTGTGATGATACGACAAACCAAATCTCGTCGAGACCGCCTTCCTTGAGTATCTGACGTGCCAAGGCGATGTGTCCGTTGTGTATCGGATTGAACGAGCCGCCGAATACTCCTGTACGATTCATTTAATTAGGGATTAGGAATTAGGGATTAGGAATTGTTTTATTATCCCCAAAACTTCTTTCTTCGCCTTGTCCAAATCGTCGTTCACCACAACCTTGTCAAACTTGTCGGCAAAGCCAATCTCAAACTCTGCACGGGCTATGCGCTGGTCGATCACCTCGGGAGCATCGGTGGCGCGGGATTCAAGTCGGCGTCGCAGTTCGTCAACCGACGGGGGCATGATGAATATGCTAAGGGCCTTGTCGCCGTAGTGTTGCTTGATGTTGCAGCCTCCCTTGACATCCACGTCAAACACCACATTTTGACCAGCGTCGCATTGGCGTTCAACCTGTGACTTGAGTGTGCCATAGTAGCGGTCGGTATATACTTCCTCGTATTCAAGAAACTCTCCTGCCTCAATACGACTACGGAATTCGTCGGGGGTGAGGAAGAAATACTCCACACCGTTGCGCTCCATACCGCGAGGGGCACGACTTGTGCAGGATATGCTGAATGCAAGATTCAACTCGCGATGTTCCTGCATTAGCCAGTTAATTATCGTACTCTTGCCCGTTCCCGATGGGGCAGAGAATATTATCAGTTTGCCTTTCATTCCTAATCCCTAATTCCTAATTTCTAATTCCAAATTAAAGAGCATTAAGCACTTGCTCTTTTATCTGTTCAAGCTCGTCCTTCATCTTAACCACTATATTCTGCATCTCGGCTTGATTACTCTTCGAACCAGTGGTGTTGATTTCCCTACCCATCTCCAGGGCAATGAATCCGAGTTTCTTGCCAACGCCATGACCTTCCTCTTGCATTGTCTCGCGGAAATAGTTGAGGTGGTTGGCAAGGCGCTGCTTCTCCTCGCTGATATCGAGCTTCTCGATATAGTATATCAACTCCTGTTCGAGTCGGTTTTTGTCATACTCCACTTCTGGAATCGAACTTAATCCCTCGATTATGCGTTGGCGAATCTTCTCTACACGGGCTTTCTCGTAGGGCTCAATCTCTTCCATCAGGTGTTGAATATTGTCAATCTTCTCGGTAAACTTCATCTGAAGGGCTGCTCCCTCCTGACGGCGGAAGTCAACAAGCTGCTGAATTGCCATCTCAATGGCATTGCGTGCCACAGCCCATTCTGCGTCAGTGAGCACCTCTTGCTCGGTTTTTGTCATCACGTCGGGCATCCTCAACAATGTGGTGAAGACATCCTGTGGCTGAGGGATGCCCGCAGTGGCAACGATGTCGCATATCTGCGAGTAATAGGCTTTCATCAGTTCCTTGTTGATAGGAGTGGCTTCGGAGCCGGCATCTTTTTCAATCCAAATGCTGAAGTCAATCTTTCCTCTTTCGAGCGCATTTGCTATCAGCTGTCGGATTTCCATCTCTTTCTCACGATATAGTGGACAAATCCTGGCTGAGAGGTCAAGAGACTTACTGTTGAGTGACTTGACCTCTACGTTGATTTTCTTGTCATCGTAGGCTACGACAGCTTTACCGTAGCCTGTCATTGATTGTATCATATTATCTGCGTTATATAGATATTAACCTACTTGACTTCCTGGTTTCACTCCGCGTAGTAACGATGTTACTGCAAGCGAGCCATCGTAATCCACTGCCGAGAGAATCATACCCTGACTCTCGAATCCCATCATCTTGCGTGGGGCAAAGTTGGCAATGAACAGGACATCTTTTCCGACGAGATCCTCGGGATTCCAATACTCGGCAATACCGCTCAAAATGGTGCGATCCTCGCCTGTGCCATCATCGATGGTGAACTTGAGGAGTTTCTTCGACTTCTTCACTTTCTCGCAAGCCTTGACGTGACCCACTCGGATGTCGAGCTTCTCGAATGTCTCAAAGTCGATAGTGTCCTTGATGGGGGCTGCCTTGTAGGAAGCTGCCTCGTTGGCTTTCTTGGTGGCTTCGAGTTTGTCGAGCTGCTTTTGTATCGTTTCGTCCTCTATCTTCTCAAACAGCAGTTCGGGCTCTGCCAACTGATGACCGGGTTTGAGCAGTTCGGTGCTTCCCAACTCATTCCAGTCGAATTCCTCCAAGTTGATGAGCTTGCGCAACTTGGCACTGCTGAACGGCAGGAACGGTTCGAAGGCAATGGCAAGGTTGGCAACGAGCTGAAGTGAGATGTTGAGCACAGTCTCCACACGTTTTGGATCGGTTTTCCAAACCTTCCAAGGCTCACATTCAGTTATGTAGCGATTACCGATGCGGGCAAGGTTCATAGCTTCCTTCTGAGCCTCGCGGAACTTGAACGCATCGAGCATTTGCTCAACGTTCTTCTTTACGTCCTTGAATTCCTCAAGAGCCTGACGGTCAACATCCATTAGTTCGCCACAGGCAGGAACAACTCCGTTCCAGTATTTCTTTGTGAGCTGAAGGGCACGGTTGACAAAGTTTCCGTAGATAGCAACCAGTTCGCTGTTGTTGCGCTCCTGAAAATCCTTCCATGTGAAGTTGTTGTCCTTCGTCTCCGGGGCGTTGGCGGTGAGCACATATCTGAGTACATCCTGTTTGCCAGGCATATCCTCAAGATACTCATGAAGCCATACTGCCCAGTTGCGTGATGTTGATATCTTGTCGTTCTCCAAATTGAGGAACTCGTTGGCTGGCACATTGTCGGGGAGGATATAGCTGCCGTGAGCCTTGAGCATTACGGGGAAGACAATGCAGTGGAACACGATATTGTCCTTGCCGATGAAGTGAACAAGGCGAGTGTCCTCATCCTTCCACCATTTCTCCCATGTGCCCCATTGCTCGGGCTTTGCGTCGCAGAGTTCCTTGGTATTGGATATATAGCCGATGGGGGCGTCAAACCACACGTAGAGCACCTTTCCCTCTGCCCCCTCCACAGGAACGGGGATTCCCCATTCGAGGTCGCGGGTCATGGCGCGTGGCTGCAGGTCCATGTCAAGCCAACTCTTGCACTGTCCATATACATTGGGACGCCACTCCTTGTGACCCTCGAGAATCCACTGCTTGAGCCAATCCTGATATTTGCCAAGGGGCAGATACCAGTTCTTCGTAGGCTTCTTGACAAGGCCGTGTCCGGGATTATTCTTGTTGGTAGGGTTGATCAGTTCGTCGGGCGAAAGTGTAGCTCCGCATTTCTCGCATTGGTCGCCGTAGGCTCCCTCGGCTCCACATCTTGGACATGTGCCCACGATGTTTCGGTCGGTGAGGAATTCTCCTGTCACCTCGTCACAATATTGCAGTTCGGTGTGTTCCTCCAGCTCGCCTTTGTCATATAGTGTGCGGAAGAAGTCGGAGGCAAACTTATGGTGTATGTCGGATGTGGTGCGACTATAGATGTCGAACGATATGCCGAAGTCTTCGAAGGATTTCTTGATGAGGTTGTGGTAGCGGTCAACCACCTCTTGCGTGGTGATGCCCTCTTGGCGCGCGCGTATAGTGACGGGTACGCCATGCTCGTCGCTGCCGCCAATGAATATTACCTCCTGCTTCTTCAGGCGGAGGTATCTCACGTAGATGTCGGATGGTACATATACACCGGCGAGGTGACCTATGTGCACGCCTCCGTTGGCATAGGGAAGCGCTGCCGTGACAGTTGTTCTCTTGTATTTCTTTTCTTCCATTGTTGTATAGTGTGTTTATTATTTGTCTTTCTTTTTTCGATACACGAAATGCAGTATGGTGAAGTTTGTCGGCACTGCTATCATCAGAACGAGTATCGGTGCGATGAGCCTGTGGATATCCATTGAGATAAACAGGTTGAATAGCACAATGTGCAGTGTGTAGTTGACGATATGGCTGAAACTGAATCCTGCAGCCTTGCCCACCGACACCTTGGAACGGAATGTAAAGTAGGTGGTCATGAAGAAGTTGCAGACGAGACTCACAACATATCCTATGGTATATGAGATGCTTAGCCACAGACTTCCGCCACTTAGGAATTGCAGTAGATAGTAAACCAGATAATGAATACCTGCGGCAATCACACCGACGATACAGAATCTGGCGAACTCCTGCTTCTTTCCATTTCCACTCATCAAAATGTCTTTCAACATCACTCTGTTTATTTCAGTTGTTTCTCTATCGTCTCCCTTAACTTTTCCTTTGTCAGGTTGATTGCGATAATCTTTCCTTTGGAGTCAGCCACTATGTTGCCTGGCACTGTAGTGATTGCCAATTGCCTCAAGGTGGGCGATTCCCATAACTGCTGGTCGCAAATGGTCTGCCATTGCAAGGAGTCGATTCTTATTGTGCGTCTGCAGTGGACTGTGTCGGCATCGAGGCATATTCCTATCACCTGCAGTTTGTCGCCAAATGTCTTTTTCTGTTTCCGCAGTTCGCGCTGTATGTTCACACTTTCGTAGTTCCACCCTGCCCATGAGATAATGACATTGAGCTTGCCATTGAGCTTGGCTCCCGATACAG
>JBJEAY010000745.1:0-4890 GCA_051869575.1 Prevotella sp.
TTATATGTTATAGTATTCATATTTGTACTTCTTTTTTAATTCCGGGGCAAAGGTAAGCATTATTTTTGAAACTACCAAAGGAAATGGAAGATTTCTTTGATTATTTGATTACTGATTGCTGATGAAGATTTCTAATTGACGATTTTTGCGGGTGGTCTTACACGAGGTAAGACCCTACGGCGGCGAGATGGGACTTGCGGACCTTGGAGCGGAGGATGAAATCGAGGGACTTGACGGAATGGAGATCGAAGCCGGAGAGGCTGTAGAAGCCCTTGGAGAGCAGCCACTTGGCATTGTCGTGCGCCTGACGGCCATAGAAGCCGGAGAGGGAGGGGACGTTGAGCTGGAACTTGACGTTCTTCTCCCTCAGACGGATGTAATCGCGATGATCCATATAACGATAGCGCTCGGGATGGGCAAGCACGACGTGATAGCCTCGACATTGGATGAGGTCGATAAGCTCCCAGAAGTTGACGGGCTGACTGAAATAGCTTGTCTCGACCAACAGATGGTCGCCATCGTCAGTGATGGGCAGGAGATCGCCACTCTCCAGGCGACGCTCAAACAGACAGTCGAGCATGTTCTCGGAGCCTAAGCGCAACTGGATGCTGCCGGAGTATTTGGCCATGAGTTCGTCAAATCTCTGACGCAGGTCGGCTGGACGGTTGGGGATATCTTCCATCACATGAGGGGTGAGCCATACACGGCTCACTCCCAATTCCTCATAACGCCGCAATATATGAAGGGCATCGTCGAAGCTCTTTATTCCGTCGTCAACACCGGGCAGCAGATGACTGTGCCAGTCGGTATAGCCACGAAAGAGGCCCGAATCCTCTATTGTTGTCTTGAAAAACATCATTCTGAATAATATGACTTGGAGCCATAGCCGTAGGCATAGCCATAACGGTAGCCATAGCGATAGCCGTAGCGGTAGCTGTAGCGACCGCCGGAGGACTCGGTGCCGTTGAGGATGAGCGAGAGATTCTTGAAACGACGTGTGTCGTAGATGGACTGGAGCTCGTTGAGCATACTGCGCTCAAGCAGTCCGGCACGAACTACGAAGATAGTGCGGTCGGCAAGCTTCTCGATTATCTGGGTGTCGGCGACGATGTCGATAGGAGGACAGTCGATGAAGATATAGTCGTAGGATGTTCGCAACAAGGTGATTACCTCGGCGAGGCGTCCGTTCTCGAGCAACTCGGTGGGATTTGGGGGTACCTTGCCGATTGGGAGCACGTGGAGTGTAGGATGGCTCTTGGATGCTACAATCCATGGCTGTATGTCGGACGACTGGCCCGAGAGATAGTCGGTGAGACCATGCGAGGGATTATTGATATAAGCCGAGGTGGAACCATGGCGCAGGTCGCCGTCGATGACGAGCACCCGTTTGCCCTTGATGGCAAAGGAGGTGGCAAGGTTGGCGGCTATGAACGACTTACCGCTGCCGGGATTGAAGGAGGTAAGCACAAAGACGTTGTGACTCGTGTCGCCAGAGGACATAAAGTCGATGTTGGAGCGCAGCACACGGAATGCCTCGTTGACGATGTCGCGACTGCCCTCGGCAATGAGGATGTCGAGACGGCGGTCGTGCTTCTTTTTCTTCTGCCATGGCAGGCGGTGGGGAGCACGCATGCTGAGTGGTATCTCGCCTATAAGCGGCACAGAGACGCTCTCGAGATCCTTGCGTCCGCGCACCTTGGTGTTCATATTCTCACGCACGACAATGACCACGGCGGGAAGCAGCAATCCCACTGCGAAAGCCACAAGCAGGATGTTCATCTTCTTGGGCGCGGTGGGCAGGAGACTGCCGCGAGGGGCAGTGATGACACGGGTGTTGTAGGCGGTGAAAGCCTGAGACAGCTCGTTCTCCTCGCGCTTCTGGAGGAGATAGAGATAAAGCTCTTCCTTGACCTTCTGCTGACGCTCGACGGAGAGAAGGTATTTGGCCTGATTAGGATTGGAGGCGAGCTTGCCCGTGGCTACTGCCTCGCTGCGATGGACACTGCCCATCTGAGTGCGCAGACTGACGATATAGTTGTCAACCGACTGGAGGATGCTCTGCTTCATCTGATGGAGAGAATGGGTGAGATCCTGCACGAGGGGGTTCTTCTCGCTACTGCTCGCCAGAAGGCGGTTGCGGTCGAGAACTGAGGTGTTATATTCGCTGATGCGGCTCTCGATGCTGGCCTCGGTGATGCCCGAGTTGGTGGGCAGAGGCTGGGAGATGTCCTTGTTTGACAGTTCGCTGCGGATATACTGGGCGTTAGCCAACTGCGAGGAGAGACCCATCAGCTCCTTGCGGTTTTCGGCCGACTGCTGCATATACATATTGGATGCAGCCTGGACATCGGGAAGGAGGTTGGCACTCTTGTAGGACGAGATGTTGGCATCGACATTGCCAAGCTCGCCCTCGATGACACCAAGACGCTCGCTGATGAACTTGGAGGTGGACACGGACATGCGGTTGCGATCCTTTACCCAATTCTCGTTATACACCACGATGAGGGTGTTGATGACATCCTCGGCGCGGCGTGGCGACTCATCCACAATGCTGAGATTGATGACGGTGCCCTTCTCGTCGCTTAGCTCTGCCACAAGATTTTCAGCATAGGAGTCGGCGAAGGCATCGATGGAGCCATGGCTATAATCGAACGACACGCCCACCATGTCGGCCTTAAAATAAGAGGAGCGCGAAAGGGCAATGGTGCCAACGGGGGTTTTTATACCCTGTCCTAACTTGCCCTCGAACGTTAGACCATCGAAGGATGAACCATCTATATCTTCAGACGAGAAGTCGCTGATAACAAACGTGTTAGGCGACGTAAGCTCAATAGTCATCGAGAACTCGGTGGTGGGTTTGCCCTTGAAATAGACATTCACCGGCTGACGGCCATAGAGCGTGACGGTCTTCATTCCCTCGCGGATGGAGTAGTTCTCGTTGAGACGCAGGCGACGCACCACCTCGGTCATCAGTTCGGGCGACTTGAGAGTGGTGAGCTCGTTGCTGATGTTGGAGTTGGAAGAGAAGATGCCAAGGTCGGAGAACTCGCTTGAGAGGGATGCCCCTCCCCCGCCCTTATTGCTGTCGTCCTTGACAAGGAGTTCGGCATAGCGGGTATATACATTGGGAGTGATGGCGAGATAGAACGCCGCAACGCCAAGGCACAGGACCAAGGAGATGACAAACCAGTGCCAGCGGGGCACAAACAACGACCAGAGGTCTTGAAGGCGAATAAAATCATCGGCGGGGCGCACCGCCTTCTTCTGTTGTATTTCCATAAAAATTCCTAATTCCTAATTCCTAATTCCTAATTCCTAATTCCTAATTTACTTAAAGACAAGCACGCCGAGTGACATGAGGAACGAACCTACGGACATCCAGAATCCGACGGAACTGAAGGTGTTCTCGTTGATGGTGGATTGTCCGGCACGCATGGCATTGGGACGCACGTAGATGACGTCGTTCTGCTTGACATAATACACGGGCGAAGTGAACACGTCCTTGCTGCGCAAATCGACGGCATAGGCTGTGCGCTTGCCGTCGGCCTCGCGGATGACATAGACGGAATCGCGCAGACCGGTGATATTGAGATCGCCTGCCATACTGATGGCATCAAGAAGGGTGGTGCGGTTCTTGGTGATGGCATATTTGCCAGCATTCTTCACCTCGCCAAGAACGGAGAAGGCAAGATTGGCAAACTCGACTGTGACCACGGGGTTCTTCACCTGGTCGGACTCTACAAGACGACGCTTGACGAGGTCGGCAACCTCTTGCTTGGTAAGTCCTGCCACATGCAGTTTGCCAAGAACAGGAAAGTCGATATTTCCCTCGTTGTCAATAGTGTAGGCCGATGTCTCTCCATTATTACTTAAGGAAGAACCCTGCCCCGTCATTCCCACTCGAGACTGCGAGCGGACAAGATTGTAGAGGGCGGCAATCTCGGGTTCCTTGCAATTGACGAGAATGGAGATTTGGTCGTCGGGCTCCATGCGCACAGTGCCGATACTGTCAATCAACTGGGGGGAATTTACTTGGAGGTCCTGAAAATAGGTGACCTCACGCTGAGTTTTGCAGCCGGCAAGCAGAACTACTGCCACCGCTGCCAATAATAAGTGCTTTTTCATTATTTCAATTCTTCAATCTTTCAATTTTTCAATCTTTCCATCTTTCAATATTTGTATGTAGTCGAACTGGCTGACGGTGCTGATGGCCATGATTCCGGGAAGTTCGACGTAGAGGGTCTTATATTTGGAGCCACGGACCTTCTTGAGCATTCCCTCGACACCATCGAGAGGACCGCCAACAACGCGTATCAATTTCTGGCGTGCATCTGAGGGGATTGACTCGGAGGAAATAAACTCGGGGGCGGTGCTCTCCTTATTAACACGGATGAAATCCTGCATTGCATTGTCGGGGACTACCAACGGCGCTGCCGGACTGACGCCAAGGCGATAGCGGAACTGAAACCGACATGCGGGCGTCATGTAAGAAACTATCTGAGAATGAAAGGCATGGATGAAGAAGAGGTCGCGGATAAAGGGACGCTCGACAATAACAGCCTTGCCATCGACGAGTTTGCGACTCTTGACAAGGGGGGAGTAGGTCTCAAATCCTTCTGAGCTCAACTTCTCATAGATATATTGTTTAGCTGGTCCACGATGAAGATCGCGCATCACGAACCATTGCTTCTTTTCTTCCATTTATTTTACAATTTCGTTGACAAAAGTGCATATTCCCAAATCCTACCTTCTTCGTGCATCTATTTGACTTTCAAACACTTAGCCTAAATGCACTCAAAAAGCTCGTTTATGCAGTACTCTCGCCGCAATGCGAATCATTTCTTTTTTTCGGGTGCAAAGATAATAAGAAAAATGCAAAAAACCGCCAAA
>JBJEAY010000746.1:0-4872 GCA_051869575.1 Prevotella sp.
AGCCTCCACAAGGAACTGCTGAGGACGAACCGTTCGGGTGCATACTCGTGTTCGACCATCGTTGACTGTAATACCCGCAAGTATCACGGTCTGCTGGTAGTGCCAGTGCCTGAACTGGACGACGAGAACCATGTTCTGCTGTCGTCGCTCGATCCTACTGTTATCCAACATGGGGCGGAGTTTAATCTCGGACTCCATAAGTACCAAGGTAACAATTACAGTCCCAAAGGTCACAAGTATATCCGAGAGTTTGATTGTGACAAAGTGCCTACAACCGTATATCGTGTAGGTGGTGTTATTTTAAAAAAAGAAGTGGTGTTCCAGCACTATGAGGACCGCATTCTGATTCGTTATACCCTCGTTGATGCACATTCGGCAACAACACTGCGTTTCCGTCCGTTCCTGGCATTCAGAAGCGTGCGTCAGTTCACTCACGAGAACTCGACGGCAAGTCGCGCCTACGAAGAGGTTGACAATGGTATTCGTACCAAGATGTATGCCGGTTATCCATTCCTCTACATGCAGTTTAGCAAGAAGAACCAGTTCGTGTTCCAGCCCGACTGGTATCGTGGAGTGGAATATCCGAAGGAGCAGGAGCGTGGTTATGCATCGAATGAAGACCTTTATGTGCCAGGTTATTTCGAGATGGACATCAAGAAGGGTGAGAGCATCGTGTTCTCGGCTTCCACTTCGCAGATAAAGACGACAACACTGCGTTCTTTGTTTGAGAAGGAGGTTGAAGCCCGAGCTCCTCGCGACAACTTCTTCCATTGCTTGGTGAATGCCGCCCACCAGTTCCACAAGCGCGAGAAGAACGACGACCGTTATCTTCTTGCCGGTTATCCGTGGTTTAAGTGCCGCGCCCGCGACACGTTCATCGCCTTGCCAGGTCTGACACTCGCCATCGACGAGCAGGACTATTTTGAACTGGTGATGAAGACTGCCGAGAGGGGACTGAGGGAGTTTATGGAAGGTAAGCCGCTCACGGTGAAGATCTACGAGATGGAGCAGCCCGACGTGCCCCTGTGGGCAGTGTGGGCGATACAGCAGTATGCCAAGTCGGCGGGCAGGGACAAGTGCTCGCAGATGTACGGCAAGCTGCTTGAGGACATTATACATTATATAATAGATGGCAATCATCCTAATCTCCGTCTCGACGACAACGGATTGCTTTATGCCGACGGTCGTGACAAGGCTGTGACATGGATGAACTCCACGGCTAACGGACGTCCGGTTGTTCCGCGTTCGGGATACATTGTTGAATTCAATGCCCTGTGGTATAATGCCCTGAAATTCTGTGCTTCGATTGCCACAGACAACGGACGTGCCGATGAGGCTGCCGAGCTCAACGACCTTGCCGATGTGGCTGGCGAGTCATTTGTAAACACATTCCTCAACGAGTATGGTTATCTCTACGACTATGTGGATGGCAATATGGTTGACTGGAGTGTGCGTCCAAACATGCTGTTCACTGTGGCATTCGACTATTCTCCTCTCACCAAGGAACAGAAGAGAGGCGTGCTTGATATCTGTACACGCGAACTCTTGACTCCCAAGGGATTGCGCTCGCTATCTCCTAAGAGTGGCGGATATAATCCTATGTATGTGGGTCAGCAGACACAGCGCGACTATGCCTATCATCAGGGTACGGCATGGCCATGGCTTGAGGGTTTCTACTTCGAGGCATGTATCAAGCTGTACAAGCACACCCGATTGAGCTTCATCGAGCGTCAGCTTGTGGGCTTCGAGGATGAGATGTCATATCACGCACTTGGTTCAATCTCAGAACTCTTTGACGGCAACCCGCCATTCCACGGACGTGGCGCCATGTCGTTTGCCATGAATGTGGCGGAGATTCTGCGTGCTTCCAAGATGCTGGCTCAGCAAAATGTTTACCAGAAATAAAGAAAGGAGGAACGAGATATGAAAGTATTAATGTTTGGATGGGAGTATCCTCCTCACGTATTCGGTGGTCTCGCAACAGCCAATTATGGTATCAGCCAGGGACTTTATGCCCAAGGCGACATTGAGACCGTATTGTGTCTGCCTCATCCTTTCGGCGATGAGGACACGTCAGCTTGTCGTATTGTAGCCATGAACGCTGTGCCTATCGCATGGCGCGACGTTGACTACGACTATGTAAAGAATCGTATTGGCAACGTTATGGATCCTGACTACTACTTCAAGTTGCGCGACCATATCTATGCCGACTTCAACTACATGCATGTCAATGACCTTGGCGCAATGGAGTTTGCCGGAGGCTATCCGTCAAACTTGCACGAGGAAATCAACAACTACTCGATAATTGCCGGACAAGTGGCACGCGCCGAGGAGTTTGACATCATTCATGCCCACGACTGGCTCACCTATCCTGCCGGTATTCATGCCAAGCAGGTGAGCGGCAAACCGTTGTGTATCCATGTGCATGCCACTGACTTCGACCGTTCGCGCGGAAAGGTTAACCCTACGGTTTATTCTATCGAGAAGAACGGTATGGATTGGGCCGATTGCATCATGTGTGTATCCGAGCTTACCCGTCAGACGGTTATCAACCAGTATCATCAGGATCCGCGCAAGTGCTTCACTGTGCACAATGCCGTTTATCCTCTGAAGAAGGAATACGACGAGATTCCACGTCCCGACCATACCGGTCGCGATAAGGTGGTTACGTTCCTCGGTCGTATCACTATGCAGAAGGGACCTGAGTATTTCGTTGAGGCTGCCAATATGGTGCTCCACCGCACTCGCAACGTGCGTTTCTGTATGGCTGGTTCGGGAGATATGATGGACGCGATGATCTACCTTGCTGCCGAGCGAGGCATTGCCGACCGCTTCCACTTCCCAGGATTCATGCGTGGCAAGCAGGTGTATGAGTGTCTGAAGGATTCGGATGTGTATGTCATGCCTTCGGTGAGCGAGCCTTTCGGTATCTCGCCTCTTGAGGCAATGCAATGCGGAACTCCGTCGATTATCTCTAAGCAGAGTGGATGTGCCGAGATCCTCAACAATTGTATCAAGGTTGACTATTGGGATATCCACGCCCTTGCCGATGCCATCTACTCAATCTGTGCCAACGACTCGCTCTTCCAGTATCTCAAGGAAGAAGGCAAGAATGAAGTTGACCAGATTACATGGGAGAAGGTTGGTGCATGGATTCGCACTCTCTACCTGAGGACTTTGGGGTGGTAGCAGTCTGAAGAATTAAAAAATTAAAAGATTAAAGAATTAAAGGATTATTAAAGAAGTATATATTATGAAAACAATATGCTTATATTTTGAGATACACCAGATTATTCATCTCAAGAGATACCGTTTCTTCGACATAGGCATCGACCACTACTATTATGATGACTATGAGAACGAGCGCAGTATCACCGATATCGCCGAGCGTTCGTATATGCCGGCACTCGAGACATTGCTCGACATGATTAAGCAGGGCAATGGTTACTTTAAGGTTGCATTCTCAATCTCGGGAGTGGGAATGGAGCAGTTGGAGATGCATGCTCCACAGGTGATTGCCAAGTTGCAGGAAATCAACGAGACAGGATGTGCCGAATTCCTCGCTGAGCCTTACAGCCATGGTCTTTCTTCATTGGCTAATGAGGAGTCGTTTGCTGCCGACGTAAAGAAGCAGTGCGACAAGATGAAGGACTACTTTGGCAAGCGTCCTACCATACTGCGCAACTCGTCACTCATCTACAGCGACGACATTGGCGGTCAGGTGGCTGCTATGGGATTCAAGGGTATGCTGACAGAGGGTGCCAAGCATGTGCTTGGTTGGAAGTCACCTCACTATATCTATCACTGCCCAATAGCTCCCAACCTCAAGCTCTTGCTGCGTGATGTTGAACTTAGCGACGATATCTCACTGCGCTTCAACAATAGCAACTGGGAGGGTTATCCTCTCTTTGCCGACAACTACATCAACCGCATTGCAGCACTGCCCGAAGAGGAGCAGTTCATCAATATCTTCATGGAGCTCTCTGCTCTTGGCATTGCCCAACCGTTGTCGTCGAATATCCTCGAATTCCTCAAGGCTTTGCCAGCATGTGCCAAGGACAAGGGTATAACCTTCTCTACACCATCAGAGATTTGCATGAAGGCAAAGAGCGTAGGTCAGCTTGACGTGCCCGACACATTGTCATGGGTGGACGAGGAGCGCGACGTATCTACATGGCTTGGAAATGCCATGCAGCGTGAGGCATTCAACAAGCTCTACAGTGTTGCCGACCGTATCCGCATTGCACAGGATCCACGTATCAACCAGGATTGGGATTATCTGCAGGCAAGCAACAACTTCCGCTTCATGACCACCAAGGCCACAAGCGTTGGACTTGACCGTGGTATCTACAGCGGAGCATTTGATGCGTTTACCAACTACATGAATATCCTCGGCGACTTCATCAACAGAGTGAACAGTCTGTATCCTGAGGAAATCGACAACGATCAGTTGAATAGTCTTCTCACCACCATCCGCAATCAGGGTGAGGAAATCGAGGTTAAGGACAAGGAAATCACTCGTCTGAAGACCAAGATTGAGAAGATGGAAGCTGCTGAGCAGAAGACAAAGGCTGCAAAGCCTGCTGCTGCCAAGAAACCCGCAGCAGCCAAGAAACCAGCCGCTGCAAAGAAGACTCCCGCAAAGAAGACCGCTGAAAAGTAACGGATTTACATAAAAGGAAAGTCCATATTGCGGATAATATTAAAAACGGTCTGAGAGTGTTTTGATTACGCTCTCAGACCGTTTCTTTTACGCTCTTAGACTGTTATTTCACAACCTTTCTGGTATGTTTGCTGCCATCGGCAAAGTGCTCAACCATGATATATACGCCTCTTGTGGCATTGGCTTGGTTGATGTTTTGTCCTGAAAGG
>JBJEAY010000747.1:0-4849 GCA_051869575.1 Prevotella sp.
AAAACAGAAATCTTTGCAACCCAACCACCACCTGAAGCTAGAGATATATTCATTATTTCTCCACCTTCAACTTCTATAGATTCATGTTTATAATCAATAGCACGAATATCAGCATTAATACCATCTTTAAAAATCTCCATCTTATACTTCTTTCCTTTAGACAAAAAGCTTAAATCCAACTTTATAGTTCTTGGACTCCAGTCTGTAATAGCAGCTACATACCATGAATCTCCACTTCTGCGGGCCATGGTCACGTAATCGCCTATTTTACTGTCGAGTGGCACTATTTCATCCCACTCAACAGGAATACTAATCAAAAACTCTGTACACTCGGCTTCTTTATAATAATCAGATTGAGGGTCCGGCAGCATCTGCATGGGACTTTCAGCAATGACAGCCATTGCCATAAAATGCGCCCTTGTGCCCTGCCCCATTGGAGTATCATGGTTAAAACGGAAAGACCTTTTGGTAGCATTGTTCAATGTCCCGGGGATATAATCCATAGGTCCGGCCACATTACGGATGAAAGGAAGCATACAACGATTATCCGGATTATCTTTATAAGTCCCGCCGTTTTGCTCAAATTCCACCAAAGCCTCTCTTGTCAAAACATTGGGATAGGCCCTTCTCAATCCGTCAGGACGATATGCTCCATGAAAATCAAGTACCATCTTATATTCAGCCGCCTTTTTCGCAGCCTTCCAGTAGAAATTAGATGCCTCTTGATCAGAACGATTGATAAAATCAATCTTCAATCCTTTAATACCCCATTCGGAGAATTTAGCCAACGCAGCTTCCATTTGGCTATCAAACAGATCGTAAGTGACCCAAAGCATCACATCCACTCCTTTTGAAATAGCATAATCTACCACCTCTTTCATGTTAAGACCGTCAATCGCCCGTGTCAAATCCTCCTTATACGTCCAACCATCATCAAATAAAAAATAACGAATACCAAAATGAGAAGCAAAATCAATCATATATTTTGCAGTTTCCGTATTAATGCCAGCCTTGAAGTCGACATTATACAATCCCCGTCGAGCCCACCAGTCAAAGGTTACCCATCCCGGCTTTATCCAGGAGGGAGTTTCGATCTGGCATTTAGGTGCCAGCTGATAAACCAATTGATTATTCAGCAAATCCTTATCTTCCGAAGCTATAGCAAACACACGCCAAGGAAAGGTTCTCTTTCCAGACGTCTTAGCTATGTAATTCTCACAAGAAAGAATTTGTCTTCTGTTCTTTGAATTACCTTTAATATTATAAGTCTTAGGATAATTCCAAAAATGAGCTCTCAAATCCTTATTTCCTTTTTCTAACCATAAACAAGGATAATCCTGCAAATCAGACTCCAATAAAAGCACATTCACTCCTGATGGAGTTTTTACTAAAGCCGGATAATTACCAGTTGTCCCTTGCTCGATATCTTGAACTTTCTGTTCTACATAAGGAGCCTCATAATCACTGTTCATATTAGCGTCTTTCTGGAAAAACAAGGTAGAGGAAGGGTTAAAAACAAAGTCAGCAGCCTCATCAAAAATTGTAAGTTCGCCCTTACAATTGGTAGAGATACGGTAAGCAACTCCATTGTCATACAAACGAATTTCTAACTTTGTTTTATCAGCAAACTGCAATGAAACCTCATTATATCGATCAACTATCTGGGAATTTTTCTCCTTTATCTCCGGCACAATTATTTGATCAACAACATTCTTCTTTACCGAATGTACTTTTGCGTTTAACTTAGGTAACATTCCTTGATCTGTATCCAAGTAAATATCACGAACTGTAAACAGGACATTTTCTTTATGCAGTACCTGCATAGAAACATATTTATCAGTCGTCACGACAACATGTAATGCTTTATTGGGAGAGGAAAGATTAACCTCTTTAGCCCCTGCAAACAAAGGATACAGGAGCAATAAAAGCAGATTGATTTTTAGTTTATTCATATTTTCAGACATAAGAAGTTATTACTTATTTATCATATTATTATGTATCTGCACACCTTGATGGTTATTATCCAAATGGAATGCTGTATCAAAATAGCTCTTTGCCTTTGCCATATTACCAAGTCCTAAATGTCCAAGCCCCATCAGATAATTGCAATGAACACGATTTTTCTTATTCATATCATCTTCCCAAATCTGTAAATCAGGAAGAGACACTGCGAAATAATCCATTTTAAAACGATCAAATAAATGCCTTTCACCAAAATCAATCAACCGATTAAAACGGCTGCGGGCATTCTCTTCATCCCCCAATTTCAAGAAAGCTAATCCTTGATAAAATATTTTATCGGGTTTCTGATCATTATAATACATTGCAGCTACAGGCTGGCTATCTCCCATACTCGCTTTCAAGAATAAGCTTTGTGCTTCTGCATCTCGTCCCATTGCTTGCAGAATACATCCTTTATAATAATTGAAATCATTTTCCTGCGCTCCTTGTAACTTGCCCTCTCCCAAGTTATGAGGATAGACAAAACATTCATCTATCAGTTTCAATGCCTTTTCATACTCCTTCAATTTCAAATACTTCTTCACCTGTTCTACACGAGACAACTGATATTGAGCGGGTACTTTTCCTTCACCACCTTCCCAGGGATGAAACTGATGATTGTCAATCATGCAAATAGCCTCTTCATAACGCCCTAACTGATTCAACAATGTCACATATTCCAAATAAAGGTCATCACGCGAGAACGCAACCTCCTTATGGGCATCAAGTAAAGACAGTCGCTCTTCATGCGGACGATTCAAACACTTATATAATTGATCCAACTCCATCAACACACGAGCATCCTTTACATCCAGCGAAAAAGCCTTCTCTAATAAAGCAACAGCTTCTTGTTTTCGATCTAATTTATTAAAATATGCCAGCGAAAGATTGCGAAAAACGATTGGGAAAGTAGCATCTTGTTTGACAGAGCTCTCCCATGCAGCTACTGCTTCTGCATATTGTCGCTTGTCATACCACAAATTTCCCAGATAATATAATGCTTTAGGAGCGTTCTCTATAAGTCCGATAACAGCTTGAAGAGCTAATATTGCCTCCAAGGTATTTGGGAAACAATAATCAGGTGATTGTGATTCAGCCACTTTCGCCACGACCGTTGCAGCTCCCGTCTCACCAAGTCGAAGTAAAAACCAAGCCTTATAGTAATATAACAATGTCGGCTGAGATATCGAAAAATACATTGCAGCATTTACCACTTCGAGCGCTTCTTCCCAGCATCCACATGAAGCATAATCCAAAGCAAGCTCTTCGTAATTATGGCTCTCTCTACGCATTTGTGTCATCAACAAATGCAGGTCTTCTTCATTTCTTGTTATGAGGTATTTCTCAAAGCTACAACCAAAGTTAAAGTGGTCATAGGATAGTGATTCCTCTATCAACGTTAAAGCTTTATCGGTTTCTCCCAAATGACGCAAAACGATTGTTTTCAGATGCCTACCTCGCAAATTACACCAATTACGCATTAATGATTTGTCTACTTCATAAAGCGCATTTTCCCAGTCATTCCATGTTGCGGATATCTGCGCTAAAGAATAATAACTCATATGCTGCCATGCGTCATTCCAACATGCCTTATAAAAATAATCATATGCCTCTGCAAGCTTGTCTTGATATTTAAGGGAAAGTCCCAAATTATACAGCGGTTCTCCATCATATGGATTTGGATTTTTTTCTGTTAAAGTTTTAACAGCTTGACGCAAATAAGATTCTGCTTTGGCAAACTGCCCTTTGCGCAACAACCAAAGCCCCATGGCGTTATTATTTCGAACATCACTCGAATCTCTGTTCAGGGCCTCTTGATAATAATCTGTGGGCATATAAGTAGCGTGGCGATACTGTTCCAAATGCAAACCGGTTAGATATAGTTGTTCTGTGGTCGAGACATCTTCAGGATCTAAAGCCGCCTTAGCCGCTTCTGGAACCTCCTTAATCTCCTCTGACTCCGGGCACCACTTCAACAAGCATTTACCTTTGGAATTAGAGATCGTGACACAGACATCTTTAATCTCCATGATTTCTACCTTTTCTCTTAAATCATTGTCAGGAGTAACATCTCTGATAATATCAAGAACTGTATTCCCTAATTGAGTTACAGTTATATGAAGTTCGGTTTGTATTGATGTAGCAAATACTTTCAAAATTGCACAGTCTACTTCTATCTCAAGATTCATCAAAATGTCTTCAGAAGCATTCTTCACTACCCCCAATTCTCTATAGGGAATAAAATACTGGACAAATGTCTTTTCCTCATAAGGTTGCAGCCATGTAAAATCAGGTTGATTGTCTGTATAAACACCAGCCATCAGTTCAATGTACGGACCATCTGCATCCGTCAAATTACGATCCCATGCTTGACCAAAATCTCCATTACCCCATGTCCATTGTTTCTTGCCTGGTGAGATATGGTGATTTGCCACATGTAAAACTCCTGCACGTGTATCATTCTCATATCCACCTACAAAATTATATTTTGAACGTATAGCCATATATGAAGTAGGCACTGGAATATTTTTATAGCGAGAGATATCAACTCCGGAAGAATAATCTATTTTGTAATAGGTCCCCGTAGCGATAGGATAACGAGAGACGTCACGCTTACCATGGTCGAAAACAGCATTAACATCTTCCGGAAATACCGACTGATAATATTCATTTACCGCAACAGCAGGATTAGCCCACCACAAGAATGTTTGAGGGAAAGGAGTCGGATTATACACTTTCCCTTGTATCTCAAGTCGGGCACACCCAGGACGTAATGTAAAGCCAGCCATACCTTTCTGATGAAACATACGTTCCCTTTCATTAACCCAAACGATCGCACTGCCATCTC
>JBJEAY010000748.1:0-4848 GCA_051869575.1 Prevotella sp.
TATACATGGCGAATGCCTCGGGGCGGAAACGCTTTAACTTCACCTGCATAAACTCGTTTTCCATAAGCTGTGCAGGTATCTCGGTGACCTTGCCACACAACGTGCACACCTGATGGATATGGTTGCCACTGTTATAGCAAGGTTCGTATTTGGTCTTGCCCTGGATATTATGGCGCAACACGAGTCTCAACTCCAAAAACAGGCGCATGGTGTTGTAAAGCGTAGGCCTGCTAACCGGGAAATTCTTCTCTGTGACGAGATATGCCGAGAGTTCATCGAGACTGAAATGAACATTTATGCCAAACACAGCCTCCAAGATAGCATAGCGCTCGGGGGTTTTGCGATGGTTGTTCATCTCAAGATAACTGTCAAGTTGTGATCTTGCAGCCACAAGGGCTTCTTTTCTTAGTTTCTCGCGCATAAATCAGACCAATATTTCATTTCACGGCACAAAATTACGAAAAATCCTGCAATTCACGCAATAATTAGTCTAAAAAACATCTAAATTGACACTTTTCATTGCAGATTTCGCCAATCTTTCATAAACAAGTCCCAAATCGGCAAACCTTATGACGCATGTGACAGCGGCTTTCCTCACTGCAATCCACTCACCCCTAATGGCGGCTATCGCCTGGTCGAGAAACTCGTTGATGCCTCGTTCATTGGGTTCCTGCCCCTTCATGAAGAGGCGTGAGAGCACATGGAAACCACATATCTGATAGATGGGTTTTGGCGATGCCATCCATTGGTAGGCCTTGTCGGCTGCAAACGGGAGATACTGGTAGAGATTGAACGAAGCCATCTCTGCCATCTCCAACGAGGTGGTCTGCTCCATCCATATATCCACTATCTCGGGTAGCATCTCGTCGGCAGGCATAACCATCGTGGCAAGAATCTTACATTCCCTCACGTCTTCCTTCCATAAGGCTATGGCGAGGTCTCGGTTCTTGCCTATCTCCTTTGCCTTAGCCTTGAGCATAGGTAGCGAGGCGCCCCAATTGACATGATACTCCAGTCCCTTGTCGCGCATAGACTGTGCCGCCACGCCGTTCATCATCAGGCGGAACGACCGCTTTATCTCCTTCAGTTGTTCATGTGTGTCATTCATCGCGAACACATTTAAATATTTTAATTCTTTAATTTTTTAATTCTTTAATTCTTTAATTCTAAATAAGCGTAGCATACTGCCGGCTATATCTCAGCATCTGCTCGTCGTAGCTCTCGGAATAATCAAGAGAGATATCAACAACCTCCCCCTTGGCATTATGCACGGGCAACATGCGGGGATTGAGGAATCCCTTGTAGGGAGCGATGTCAAGACGCTTGTAGCGCTCGAGAACCTCGGCATGGAGTTCGGGGTCGATGTTAACGCCGTAAGTCTCAACCAGTGCCCTACCAGCCTCGTAGTCGCCCTCGCTCTTTATTCGCTGCACCTCGGCGAGAAGAGAGGCAAACTGGCAGCGAAGGGCATCGTAGTCGTTGATCTGCACGTAGGTCTTGCTGTCGCGCTTCACAAGCGAGATGGCATTACCGTTGGCAAGACACCAGTTGGCGATGAGAGCACGATTGCGCATGTGTGCCTCCTCAATCTTGTTGCCGGGAGTGATGCGCACAAGCTGCGACATCAGTCCGTTCATTATATAAGTGTAATATTGAGACTTATACGCCTCTTCGTCGGGTGTAAGATTCAGTTCGACGAGTTTTTTGTCGGCGATATAAAAAAGTCCGAACAAGTCGGCCCTCGCCTCCTCTATCGTACTACCGTAAGACTTCAGAGCATCAGGGTTGACTCCAGGCAGCAGTTGACCGCTACCGTGCCCAAGACATTCATGAAGGTCGGTATGGAGGTCGTCGCACACATCACCGTATTTTCTAATCATGTCCACCGTGGCCTGGTCGATGGCAAATTCCTCAAGGAACCCATTACCCTTGGCAGCTTTGTTGTAAGCATCAGTGAGATTGCCTATCGTCACACTCTTACTGCCATGCTGCGCCCTTATCCAGTCGGCATTGGGCAGGTTGATACCTATGGCTGTCGAGGGGTATTCGTCGCCGCCGAGCATGGCAGCGCAGATAACATTTGCCGTCACGCCCTTGACCACGGGTTTGCGGAACCGCTTGTCCACCGGCGAGTGGTCTTCAAACCACTGCGCGTTGTCGCTTATGGTGCGAGTGCGGCGTGTGGCTTCCAAGTCGGTGTATTCAACAATACCCTCCCACGAAGCCTTGAGACCGAGCGGGTCGCCATAAACCTCGATAAAGCCGTTGATGAAATCCACTCTTCCGTCGAGACATTCCACCCACTTGATACTATAGTCGTCGAATGTGCGAAGGTCGCCCGTGCGATAGTAGTCGATGAGTGTGGCTATCACGTCGCGCTGCTTGTCGTTTTCGGCAAATTCGATAGCCCTTTCAAGCCACGTTACGATATGGCGGATGGCATTGGCATATAGGCCGTCGGCAGAATACACCTCCTCGGAGATTATGCCATTACGCTTGACAAGTCGGGAGTTGAGTCCAAACGACGGGGCATTGTCGCCTGCTCCCTCCTTCATGGCGTTATAGTAATCCTCTGCTTCTTTCTGGGTCACTCCCTCATAATAATTACATGCCGACGTAAGAACCAAATCCTCACCATCAGCCTTGTTAACACGTTTGGGAAGATAGTTGGCATCGAAGATAATCTTCGACAGGGTGTCGGCCAGATGATCCACGCTCTCGCCATCGGCAAGAGGCAATCGGCGGCTTTCCACCTTATTTAATATACTACGGAAGTATGTCTCGGAAAATCCTGGCACAAACTTCTCACAACCATAATGATGATAGACACCATTGGAGAACCACACCCTCTTCAGATAAGTGTGAAGAGCGCGAAAATCTTCGTTGTCACGATCGATGGTGAGATCCTCGACAATAGCCTCAAGAGTGCGGCGGACGAGAAGGTTGTATTTGCCAAACTGGTGAAACGTGATGTCGCGGCCGTAGAGTGTAGCCTTGGCAAGACAATATATGAAGCGTTTTTGCGAAAGCGACAATTGCTCAAACCCGTTGAGACGGTATCTGAGCAATTGTATGTCGGCAAAACGCTCGCCTGTATAGCGAAATTCTGTTTCGGTCATTAAGTTTCCTATTTTGATTTCTTCCTGACGAGAGAAGGATGCTGCTTGAGGTGCTGCAGGCGATACTCTCTCGGAGTCATTTTCATGATTTTGTAAAACGAAGCATAGAACGACTGACGATTGGCAAATCCCACCATGTCGCTCACCTCCTCCATCTTGAGATCCTGGTATCTCTTATCAACAAGAATGGTCATAGCCTCTTCGATACGGAACTTGTTGACAAACGAGGTGTAGTTCATGTGGAATCTCACATTCACCACAGCTGAGATATAGCGAGTGTTGGTGCCAAGGTCTTCTGCAAGCTTCTTAGCTGAGTAGTCCTTGTCCTTATACTTTTTCTGCATAACAATGATATTGAGGATTTTTTCCTTCATATCATCCATTAACTTGGGGCTGACCAAAGTGCGATAGGCAGCCTCCTTTTCTTTCTTCTCAGTGATGTTATACTTTGCCATATTCTCTAAATTTAATTGGTTGTATTTATTTTTATGTGCAAAAATACAATTTTTTCTTTAACTAAACTAATTTTAGTTCGTTTTTTTTCATAAAAAATCATAACATTGCACCAAATAATGAAA
Organism: Prevotella sp.; assembly: GCA_051869575.1. Classification (GTDB taxonomy): domain Bacteria; phylum Bacteroidota; class Bacteroidia; order Bacteroidales; family Bacteroidaceae; genus Prevotella. The sequence continues at coordinate 3,698 of JBJEAY010000748.1, forward strand.
AAATGGTCACAAAATAGGCATATATGGTGGTCGTATTATATTATCTCATCATGAGATTCAGTTGAGATACACCGTCTTGTCGTATATACCAGCCTCCCGAAGTGCCTCCTTGCGCTCGACGCAAGTGCCGCAAGTGCCGCAATGCACATTTCCGCCCTTATAGCATGACCATGTCTCACTGTAGTCTATCCCAAGCATTTTTCCCCTTCGCGCGATATCAGCTTTTGAGATATTGGTATAGGGAGCGAGAATCTTCAGTCGGTTGTATGTTCCTTCCTCTGTGGCCTTGCACATGGCATCTATGAAAGCCGCCCTGCAATCAGGATAGATGGCATGGTCGCCCGAATGGTTGGCGATATACACGGCATTGAGACCATGGGATTCGGCAAATCCCGCAGCTATCGACAACATTATTCCATTGCGGAATGGAACGACGGTGGATTTCATGTTTACATCATCGTATCTTCCGTCGGGTATAGCTGCTGCACCCTCAAGCAACGAACTTTTGAAGTGCTTGTGCATAAAACCGAGGTGAATGGTGTAATGCTTGATTTTCAGGCGCCTGCAGTGGAGTTTGGCAAAGGGTATCTCTCTCATATTATGGTTGCTGCCATAATCAAATGAGATGGCCATCTTGATATTGTCCTGATATTCGTAGAGCATCGTGATACTATCCATGCCACCACTTAATACAATCAGTCCGTTCTTCATTTTGCTGCAATCATTTCTATTTCTATTAATGCACCCTTAGGCAAATCGCGCACCGCGAATGCAGAGCGTGCAGGGAACGGTTCACTGAAGAACGAAGCATACACCTCGTTCATTGCCGCAAAATCAGCAATGTCGGATAGAAGGACTGTTGTTTTCACCACGTTTGAAAGCGAGCATCCAGCTTCCTCCAATATTGCCTTGGCATTGAGTATCGACTGGCGGGTCTGCTCCTTGATTCCACCTTCGGGAAATGCTCCCGTTTTAGGGTCTATTGGCAACTGACCGGAAGCGAAAATCATACCTCCGGTTTCTATGGCCTGGCTATAGGGTCCTATAGCTGCGGGCGCGTTCTTTGTACTTATTGCTTTCATATTATTAAATTTTATTTATCCTAATTCTTCACTGCAAAGTTACGTCTTTTTTGTTGAAAATGGCAAATT
>JBJEAY010000749.1:0-4821 GCA_051869575.1 Prevotella sp.
AATTCATTAAATCTGCTCAGCAACCAATGGTACGAGCACTGAGAAGGTACTACCCTCGCCTACTACTGACTCTACCATAACATCGCCACCATTCTTGACGGCAAAGTCCTTACAGAGCTGCAGACCGAGTCCGCTACCCTCCTCGTTATTGGTACCGTAAGTGGTTTCTCCCTTATGGAAGATGGTATCTATACGGTCGGGGGCGATACCCACGCCATGGTCGCGTACACCCACTTTAGCAAAGTTGTCCTTACGCGACACTACAATCTCAATGCTGCTATCCTCGTTGCTGAACTTGATGGCATTACTGAGGAAGTTGCGCAATACGGTATTGAGCATATCCTTGTCGGCACGCACCTTCAGTCCATCCTCATGATACTCGGTGGTGAGCTTGATCTTCTTGGTCTCGGCAATGAGCGAGAAGATGTCTGCCACACCGGTGATAACGTCACTGATCTCAAACTCCTGGAAAGCCACCTTAAGACGTCCTGTCTGGCTCTTTGTCCATTTGAGCAAGTTATCGAGCAGGTCATGTGTCTCCTCGGTCTCACGGTTGGCCTTGTCGATGAGATAATACATCTCGGGACCGATGGCCTCGGGACTGACGGTCTGGACAACAAGGTTGAGCACCATACGTATGCTTGCCATAGGCGAGCGGAGGTCGTGGGCAATCACGGAGTACATCTTGTCGCGGTTGCTGATAGTGCGCTTCAACTCGATATTCTGCTGCACTATGATGCGCTTGGCAGCCACAAGAGAAATTTGGTGCATCACGCGCATGATGAGTTCCTCCTTATTAAATGGTTTTGAGAGGAAGTCATTTGCTCCAACCTGGAAACCATGTACAAGGTCGGACGGAGAATTGAGGGCGGTGAGGAAGATGATGGGAATGTCGGCTGTCTCAGGATTCTTCTTGAGTTCGACGGCAGTGTCGAAACCGCTGATGTCGGGCATCATCACGTCGAGCAAGACAAGATCGGGATGCTGCTCCTTACATATCTGTATGCAACCTGTTCCATTGTTGGCGGTGAGAACTTGGAATTTCTCGTTGGTCAACAATATCTTAAGCAACAGCACGTTGCTCATCACGTCATCGACTACCAATATGCGATAGTCGCTCCTGTTGATACTTTGCTCAAATGTTTCTCCGTATTCCATAACTAAATCTATTGAGATTAATTACTTGGCGTAAGCCACACTTCTCGTCTCGCGGATAACCGTTATCTTTACCTGTCCGGGGTAGGTCATCTCTGTCTGTATCTTGTTGGCTATCTCGCCAGAGAGTGCCTCGGTCTCTTTGTCATCCATCTTGTCGGCACCAACGATAACACGCAGTTCGCGACCAGCCTGGATGGCATAGGTCTTGGTGACTCCCGGATAACTCATGGCAATAGCCTCAAGGTCGTTGAGACGCTTGATATATGCCTCGACAATCTCGCGGCGGGCACCTGGACGGGCACCACTGATGGCGTCGCACACCTGTACGATTGGGGCGAGAAGAGTATTCATCTCGCACTCGTCGTGATGGGCTCCGATGGCATTACAGATATCTGGTTTCTCCTTATATTTCTCGGCTATCTTGGCTCCATACAGTGCATGAGGCAATTCGCTCTCCTCGTCGGGCACCTTTCCAATATCATGGAGCAGACCGGCACGCTTGGCCTTCTTGGGATTAAGACCAAGTTCGGAAGCCATCACCGCACAGAGATTGGCTGTCTCGCGTGCATGCTGGAGAAGGTTCTGTCCGTAAGAGCTGCGATACTTCATCTTACCCACGATACGGATGAGTTCGGGGTGCAGACCATGTATGCCAAGGTCAATAGCAGTGCGCTTACCTGTCTCGATAACCTCATTCTCAAGCTGCTTTTTCACCTTCTGCACGACCTCCTCGATACGTGCAGGATGGATACGTCCATCTGCCACAAGCTGATGGAGCGCAAGACGACAGATCTCACGGCGAATGGGGTCGAAGGCACTGATGACAATAGCCTCGGGGGTGTCATCAACGACAATCTCGACACCGGTGGCAGCCTCAAGAGCCCTGATATTGCGTCCCTCGCGACCGATGATGCGTCCCTTGACCTCATCGTTGTCAATATGGAACACACTGACGCTGTTCTCAATGGCAGTCTCTGTAGCCACGCGCTGGATAGTCTGGATGACTATCTTTCGGGCATTGGCATTGGCATTGAGCTTGGCCTCATCCATAATTTCGTTGATATAACTTTGGGCGTCGGTCTTGGCCTCGTCCTTCATCGACTCCACAAGTCGCTGCTTGGCCTCTTCTGCACTAAGGCCAGAGAGCTCCTCTAGCTTCTCGCGCTCCTTGAGTTGCATCTTCTCGAGTTCCTCCTGTTTGATGGTCAGGAGTTTCTTCTCGTTGTCGATACGCACCTGCTGGTTGTCAAGCTCATTCTTGCGACGGCCAAGCTCCTCCTGGCGCTGATTGAGCGACATCTCGCGCTGCTTCAGCTTGTTCTCGCTCTGCTGGATGTGCTGGTTGCGCACCTGCACTTCCTTCTCGAGCTCGCTCTTTTTATTGAGGAATTTCTCTTTCACCTCAAGCAGCTTCTTCTCTTTCATCACATCGGCTTCCTTATTGGCAGCCTTAACCATCTCGTTATACTTACCCTTCAGGACATACCTGAAAACGAGGTATCCGCCTATGCCACCCAATATCAGTGCGGCTACGGAAATTATTATAGTCAATAACATAAACCTTTAATTATAATATATATTTAAGATTAATAATTCTCAACCAACTTGTCAACTTGTCAACTCGTCAACTTGTCAACTTGTCAACTCTTCTTTTTGCCAAGCAATTCATCTATTTCGGCAGAAAGATGGCTGAGAACATCATCGTATGGCCCTGTATCATTGCGGGAATGTTCCTTCTGATACTGCAAGGCAATGTCAATCAATGTCATAAGGGCTATTGTGTGATCCCCCTTGCGACCCTTGAACAATTTGGCATAGACATTATAGCGGTCGGTAATCATCTTTGCCGCCGCACGATAATACTCCTCTTCCTCGCGGTTGATGGTGACATTCATTTCCTCATCATATACATGAAGACGAATGTTGAGTTTGCTCTTATTGTCGTCTGCCATAATTGTCGATTATTTCTGTTCGGATAACACGGCGATGCACTTGTTGACATCGCGTATTAATTTGGCCAGTCTTTCTCTTGCCGACTGGATGTCCCCATCGGAAACCTCCAGCATCTTGGCTGCCTTAAACGCATCGAACTCCTGCTGCTTGTCGAGCAGTTGCTGCCTAAGTTGCCTGACATCATCCTCATTCTTCTCAAGCATGGCATACAATTCCTCATTCTCCTTCTTCAGATTCTGAAACTGGAGAATCAATGCCCTCACCTTGGTCTGAAATTCAACGATTGTCTTTTCACTCATGGCTATACGTTTTCTTTATTTTTACAAAGGTAAGAATAATATCTTACAAACCGACAATATTACGCTGTAATTTAATGTTTTTTAGCTTCATTGGCGGATTATTAAAGATATTTCACCCTTGACTCTCACTTTTTATCGTCATTCTTAGGACGTGGTTCTTTCTTGGCAAGCATAACGACCTTATAGACGAATGCAGTGGTCCATGCCTGAGAATAACCGAGGCGACGCGCATACTCGCGGATGGCAACCACTGTCTTCATCACTCCGGCATCAGTGAAGTCGTTCTTATTGAATATGTCGTCAACGGTCTTCTCGGTCATCGTGTAGATAGCCTTTTTCATAAACGATGGCACACGAAGCTTGAACTTCATCAGATTGCCTATAAGCATCATGAGGTCCTGGGTGAAGCCCTGAAACTGTATGAAATAGGGTTGCACATCCTGAAGGCGCTTGCACTTCCTCCTGACACTTTGGTCGATTTCCTTGAAGAAGATATCGTCCATACCATATATCTCCTTAAGCATCTTGCGACAGCGGCTCTTCTCGCCTACGCCCAACTTGTTGTTGACAGTTGGCACCTTGAGCGTTGTCTTGAACACTCTGAGGTCGGGAAGGGCGGCAAGATTGGTGATGCCAAGGTCGCTCGCCATGACTGACTGAAAATAAACTCTAACGAGGGTCATGAAATCCTCCATGCCTCCAGCTTTAGGCTGACCGTCGGACTTGCGCCCGAAAAGCTTTGAAATTATACTCATTCTTTCTGTTTTTACTGATTTTGGCTGCAAAGTTACGTATTTTTCTGCATAACTCAATAAAAAAATCAAAAAATCGAATGACAATATGGATTTTTTTTGTATCTTTGCCCCAAAATTGCAATTTTTAGTTATATGAAAGGTATAGTATTGGCAGGTGGAAGCGGTACGAGACTGTATCCTATCACCAAGGGAATTAGCAAACAGCTCATACCCATTTTTGACAAACCAATGATTTATTACCCTGTGTCGGTGCTCATGCTTGCCGGCATAAGGGACATTCTTATAATCAGTACTCCACACGACTTGCCCGGATTCAAGCGTCTTCTTGGAGACGGAAGTGAGATTGGCGTAAGATTCGAATATGCCGAGCAGCCATCTCCCGACGGACTGGCACAGGCATTTATCATCGGTGAGAAATTCATCGGCGACGACTCGGTATGCCTTGTACTGGGTGACAACATCTTTTATGGCAGCGGATTCTCGGCACTGCTTAGACAAAGCGTGGAAAACGCGGAGAAGAACAACTTGGCTACGGTCTTCGGATATTACGTGAACGACCCAGAGAGATATGGTGTGGCGGAATTTGACAACGAGGGCAACTGCCTGAGCATGGAGGAGAAGCCCGAAAAGCCAAAGTCAAACTATTCAGGGGTGTG
>JBJEAY010000750.1:0-4820 GCA_051869575.1 Prevotella sp.
GACAGCAACAAAGATTTCGCCCAGCCTCTTGTGGTGGATTTCTCCAATGACGAACTCGCTCTTCTTCGTAAAGGTTGCGAAGAGTTTACGGAGAAAGACACGCCTGCTCCCGATGATTTCTGGGAACTGGTGGAAAAGATATATGACGCAGCACAATAACTTTCTTGCTCCGATCAATATATTGCCAAGAATAGCAGCCACAAGGCTGCTATTTTTAGTTATATAAAATTCAAACCATTGAAAAGTGGGATTGCTATTCTTTAGAGAACAAAACGATTATAATTATGATAGATGCAAAGACAAGCTGTAGAGCATTGGGGTTTCTGATTTGGTTCAGGAAATTCTATAAAGAATCAACTGGAGACACCTATATGCAGATAGCAAAGAACTATGGGCAATGCAATTATGGCACGGTCCGTACCTACCTTATGGAGCTGGAAGAGAACGGATATGTAAAAATTGAGAATCGTGGAAAACGCACCCAGCGGTTCATTATCATCGAGAGCAAATATTTAGAAGCTGTACAATAATGCCCGGATTGGTAGCACCCAGAAATCTGGTTATCAATTTCGCACCATCTACCCGACAATATGAATTGTGGAAACTCCTTCAGCCTAATCATTGCCCCCATTGTGGTGGAGCAATTGTTCAATCACAGGCTGGAATAGATCGACAAGGACATCCAATTTATAAACCGCAATGTGCCCAATGCGGAACGTATGACCTACCTCAGCTTATACTTGGAGGCGGCTCAGCCGGCGGCGGCAAAAGCTACTTAGGTAGTTGCTGGATTGTCAGTAATTGTATGCGTTTCCCCGATTTGCGTGCCGTTATAGCCCGTAAAACCATCAAATCGTTGAAAGGCTCTACGTTCAAAACGATGCGCAATGTCTTACGAGAATGGGGTCTGAAAGAGGGCGTCAATTATAAAATCAATAACCTGGAGGGCATATTGACCTTTTGGAATGGTTCTGAAGTTACCTTGGTGGAATTGGAACAGATTCCCAGCGACCCAGACTTCCAAAGATTAGGTTCAAATGAATGGACGATTGGCATGATTGATGAGGCTTCTGAGGTATCAGAAAGAGCGGTTGAAGTCTTGTTCTCCCGTTTACGTTACAACCTGGAAAATACTTTCAAGATTCCGCGCTTACTAATGACTACGAACCCATGTATTACATGGATTCGTGACAGGTTTGTACAAGACAAAGACGGAAATCCTGTTAAGCCCAAAGAGGGAGAAGCCTATGTGCCATTTTCTGTATTCGACAACCCGAATAAAGCCTTTGTTGCGACTTATAGAGCATCGTTGGATAAAATCACCGATAGAGCCACCAGAGAGCGTCTGCTTTATGGAAACTGGGACTTCGTAGATACCAATGAGGCAGCTGCATACTGGCAGTTCAATGGAGATAAGCATTTGGTTGCCGAACTCAAAGAAAAGGTGTACGACCCATTGAAGCCCATCATTCTCAGCTTTGACTTTAACGTTATGCCTTTCATGTCGTGTCTTGCTTTCCAGATAGACTATGAAAAAAAGCGCGTATATGTGTTAGAGGAAATTTTGGGCTATCCGTCCACGAAAGAAAACAACACTCCAAAGTTTGCGGAAAAGATAAAGAACAAATACTTAAACGAACAGCACGTCGGAGGGCTATTCTTAACTGGAGACCCTGCTGGCTTGGCTCGATCCACGCAAACTGAAGAAGGGGAAAATAACTATACGATAATAGAGTCCACGCTTAATCGCGGAGGCTTTACCACTCGTAGAAAACTATTCAAGAAACAACCCCCTCAAATGACTCGACTGGAGTTCATTAACTCAGTATTCAACGGATATGACGGCTGGGAGGTGTTGATTGATTTGAGATGCCGAAGATTTACGGAAGACCTCATCTATCAAAAGAAGAATGCGGACGGAACAAAATCCAAGGCTAAAGTAGTTGACCCAAAGCTTGGCGTAAAATACGAGAAATACGGCCACCTTTCGGACTGTTTCGACTATTTCATGTGTAAGTTCCTCGATGAACCTTGGGGACGCTTCCAGTCGAAAACTTCAGGTATTGCAACCACAGTAGGTCCCATCTATGGAACCTTTAGCGAATATTGAAAATGTATAAGAGATTTCTCAACAACAATGACTACCTGGGAATCATCACTGAGGAGGCTTTGAGGCAGCTCATTCGCAACAGGGAAGATCGTATTGCCCAAGCTGAGGAGGCTGCTGAGACTTCCATCGTAGAGTATTTGACAGATAACTACGAGGTTGAAAAAGAACTGATGAAGGGGAAACTCCTTGTAGAGTATAATCCAACCATTACATACCCGGTTGGTGCCCATTTCTACAAGGACGGGAAAATTTATGAGGCAATGCGCTCCATCACAGGCGTAAAGATTCCCAGTGACAAAACTTACTGGACAGAACTGGACGGGCGCGACGAAAAGAAAATTGCTGATGCGGTTCCATATCTCCAGCTTAGAAACTGGCAACCCGGCGATGTGGTGACATACGCGAATCTGTATTACGAATGCGTGGAGCCTAATGGATATGATTTCAACGACATCCGCATCCCAGGCGTAGAAGGATGGCAGAGGCTTGATAATATCAACGAGTGGATAGCCAACAATGAAAACTATCTCCCGTGGGATGTCGTGGTTTATGAAGGGAATTTCTATGCTTTGCTTACGGTGGAAAACTTGGATATTACGGTTAATCCATACGATTCAGACAACTGGGGGATGATTGGCCAATATGACCAAAGCTATCCCTATGAGTTGAAGGAAACGGAATTTGTAGTTTACAATGGGGCAGTTTATATTCCAACCATTAAGCCTACCGCTGATTCGCTTCAAGAGGGCTATAATATCCGACAGCATGACCCTCGAAACCCAAACATAAAGAAGCATCTCGTCAGACTTGCTTTGTATGAGCTTCATAAGCTGATCTCACCCAACAATATCAGCTCAGCCCGGATAACGGACTATGAGGCTTCAATCATGTGGCTAAGAGACGCAAACCGATGCAAGATAAACCCCCAAATCCCCAGAAAGCTGGACGAAGAGCATAAGCCAATAACCGAATATGCAATCGCCACCTATATGCGCGATTACGACCCATATAAAAACCCTTGGCAGGTGTGATTACTTGTTGTTTTTGTTTTGTGTACTGCTTTTGTTTTGTCGGGAGGCCGTTGTGAAACGCCCTCCCGATTATTTTATATTAGTGATTGGCACCCATATTTACACCTCCAGCGTTGGTAAGTATAGATGAAAGCATTGCACGGTTATGGGCATTGTCCCCATTATAATAATGTTGCTGTATCATTTCGACACTGGTGCCTGCGGCATTTGACACAAACGATACTGGCAGACCATTGTCTATAGCGACAGTAATAGCGGTATGTCTGAACACGTAAGCATACAAATCAAATTCAAGATCCAAGGCTTTGCCCACACTTTTCAGCCAATTATTCAATTTTTCTCTGAAGTTCTTGAATGTGTAATCCTTGGTTTTGTATGTCTTTTCTTTCTTGTCATCCATGATGGGAAAGATGTAGCCATCTTTGGACTGCCCACGGTATTTGTTGATGATCTGGCGCATAGCAGGTGTTATCGGTACTTCCACAGGGCGATGAGTCTTCTTACGTCTCACCATAATTGTATTCCTGTTAGTTATGTCTCTGGTCTTGGCCTTAATGACATCACATGGAGCAAAGAACGAATTGAACATAAACACACAGAAATCATAATACAAGCCTATTTCTGAACGATTTTTATAGTTTGGAGTCAAGTAGTAAGGGTCAGCGTTTAGAAACGCTTTCAGCTGCTCCGTATTAAGAATATCTGGGTGTTTTGCATCTACATCATACTTACATGGGCTATAATCACAAAAGCGGAAGTCACCTATCTGCCCCAGCTTAAAATCTACCTCCGGATCTTTATGGGCTTTGCCAAGCAAGGCTCTGAATGTTTTGGAGATATTCTTATAGCTCGGCTCACGCGCGAAAATATATGCAATAGTAACCATTTGGTTATAATCAATGGTAGAAAACGGCATATCATCAAAACCTACAATATCCCTACGGCAACGGGTAAGGAGCTTATAGTATGATTCAAAGTTACACCCTTGCTTAGCCCTTTCTCTGGCAATCACCACCTCCAGATATTTTGAGATGGAGTTCTTGTACTCGCTCACGCCCCATGCGTTAAGCTGAACGGGTTGTGAGCCTGTGTGTTGCTGCTGGGCTTTGTAAAAACACGCAACCTGTTTTGCCGTAAGCTCTGGGTGCTCACGAACCAGTTTCCAATAGATAGCCTTAAAGTCTTCGAGAATTTTGTTGTTTTCCTTATAGAACTCAGCATATCCGGAAAACATCTCCTTGTCCTGCTTCCAATGTTTTAGGTCAGGCTCTCCTTTCATTAAATGAGCCACCCTTTTGTAGAAGCGATCCTTGCCTGCCGAAATTCTCAGGGCAAGCACACCATTGCGGATAACGAATTTTAGTTTCACCATAATCGGTCCTTTTGTTGAGGTTGAACATTAGAATATGTGAAACTCGTGAGACAGATTAAAATGCCTGGGCTAAAGTAGCACACCATTTATGCAGATAGGTTGTAATTCAGCCTAAAATAGCACACTCTGAAAAAATCTACCTAACGGTTTCCGTGGTCTTGCGACCTCAACTAAAGAACCTAAGTCTCAACAACTTAGTATTGAATTTACCCTAACGGTAAACGACCCAGGACATAACCTGAGTCGTTCTTCGTGGTGCCACCAGGAATCGAACCGGGGACACAAGGATTTTCAGTCCTTTGCTCTA
>JBJEAY010000751.1:0-4809 GCA_051869575.1 Prevotella sp.
GTCGTCCCTGACCAATATCTTCCAACGCCCACAAGGGCAGGTCTTCAATCTTCTCCTGTGTGAGACCAAAACGAGCCAGAGTCTGATAAGGCACCTCGCTCTCTTCAAATCGTACTTGCTTCATACTTTATAATTGAATTTGAAATTAAACTCATGCAAAGGTTGTGCAAATCGAACGCAGAACTAAGCTCGCTTAAGTTATGCTGAGATGCAGCCAACCTTCTGCAAAGTTATATACCTATTCAGAGACAAGCAGAATTACAAAAGATGAGGCGTGTTATTTTTGACGATTATTATTATTTGAGTTTGATTTTCGCTCAAAAATCAAACTCGATTGCTATATTATGTTACAATTATTGTCTCCTCCCATTTTTCTTTATGCCAGTCCAATAATTGCTTGTTAATTTTGCACCATGAAACGATTTCTACTCATTACAATAGCAGCAATATTCTGTTCATCAGCAACAGTATTCGCCCAGTTCAACACCGTCACGCAGACTAAGGCACACCGCAAGGCAATGCCAAAAATGACGCAGTCCACAACACCCGAACAACAGCCCCCGTGCTCGACGCATCAGCGGCGAGACTCTCTTGCCTTTGCCCAAATACAAACCCAAACGGAGCAGACCGACCGCCTCCCGGCACTTGTCAGTCCACTCCGTCATATCTCTGTCACCAGCCCTTTCGGCTATCGCAGAGACCCATTCACAAAAAGAAAAGCCCTACATAACGGGCTTGATCTGAAGGCCAATTACGAACCTGCATACGCCATGATGCACGGCGAGGTCATCAAGGTAGGCAGGGACAAGCGTTCAGGTCTCTATGTCACCCTCCGTCACGGCGACTTCACCGTCAGCTACTGCCACCTCTCCCAGTCCCTCGTCGCCAAAGGCTATCATGTCCGTCCCGGCACCCCCATCGGAATCACGGGCAACAGCGGCTTACGTTCCACTGGTCCGCATCTTCACTTGACCCTAAAGGACACAAAAAAAGGACGAGCCATCGACCCGTCCATTCTTCTTCGTCTTGTTCTTTAGTAGAATAATAGGAAAAAAGGAATACCTAATCATCATATACCTCCCTCTTTATCTGCTTCTTCTCCACCTCCTTGCCGTATTTGTTGATAATCATCGTCTGCACATCAATCGTCAGGGGCATCTTTTGGACATCCTCCACCATCATAGGTTCATTGACCACAAACATCTGGAAGTCGCCGCTGCGCTTATTTATCCACAATGCCTTGCCATCCTTGTTTCTTTTCAGGTAAAGCTTGTTGCCGATGGTGCAGATGCCGTCATCAGCCCTTATCTCCCAGTTGTGATAGGCAATGAACCGCTCCTCGTGAATGTTCATGATATACACCAAGTCGCCGTCATACACCAACTTCACAAAGCCTCTGTAACGCACTACGGGACGATGATGATAGACAAATCCCGTGTTCCCGTCAAACCAGCGTTCCCCTTCTGCGCTTTGCTGGCACGCCCCACCAATGGGCTGGGAGGCTATTATCCGAAAGAACTCTCCATCCTTCTCTGCCAACTTCCCATGCAGCTCCCATTCTCCCGTTGTCACGTCAGCATGCAAGAAACCGTTTCTCCTCCTTTCCCACACTATCGTCTTCCATTCTTCCTGCCTCTTCTCACACAGTGCCATGAAAGCCTTCTTGCCTCCGGCTTCTCCCTCGCTGACCAAGGGGCAGTCAAGGTCTTGCTGAAAGTACGTCTTGCCCTCCTCGTCCTTATACACACGCATGCCGCAGTCCATCACCTCCTGCAGCTCATACACCTTGTCGGGTTCGCGCAACGACATATAGCGTTTCATCCACCCGAATCCGTCGCCTACCTGAGTCTCCAAAGCCTTCCTGTTGATGCCGCTCTTTCCGTCCACCCATTTCGACCGTATGCGTGGATAGAACGTCAGACCGTCGTCGGTCATCATCTCCACGCCCTTGAAGTCAACGGCAACGGGATGCCTCTCAAACGTGATGCCGGTCAATGTGTCAACCCACACCCATACCTTTTTTCGCTTTCCGCTCAACAACACGTCCTTCTTCTTCCTATCAAATCCTGCCTTACCAAGTCTGTCAAACCTCGATGCCATTCCTTCGTGCCCCACAATCTTCACCAAATCCGCATCCCCTTCTTCCCTGAAAGAGCCACTGTTATGGTTAAGGCCAAAGTCAAGGTTATTTAATTCTTTCATTCTTTCATCCTTCAATCCTCCGAAGTACATGCCCCAGTTTCTCTCTCCCGAAGGCAACCCGAACCTCCTGTACAGCCCCACATTGTCGATAATCGTGCAACATTCCTTTCCTTTATGCGTTCTCAATCCACGGCCCACCATCTGTAGGTACTTGGCTAACGAGAGGGTAGGACGTGCCATCTGTATGAACTCTACATCAGGACAGTCAAATCCCTCCGAGAACAGATCCACACTGACAAGCACCTGGAGCCCCTCTTCAGGGTAAGAGGGGACGGGGGAGTTTTCGAAAGAAGAACTTTCCCTAAATATATCAATGATATGCTTGCGAACATCCATTGGTGTCTTCGAGCTGATAGCATAAGCCGCAACCCCTTGCTCCCTATAATATTCAGCGATATGCTCCGCATGGGCAATATCTATCGCATATACAATGCCCTTCTTGTCGTAGGCAAACCGCTCAAAAGACTCGAATAGCCGTTCGATACAAGGAGCGACATCCAATGTCTCGTGCAGTTCCTTCATCTGGAAGTCACCGTCAGCCCCTCGTTTCTTCAGGTTGTCGATGAGCTTCTGGTCATCGCTCTCCGGTCGGATAGAGTAGTAGTCAAAGGCCGACAGCCACCCTTCAGCAATGAACCGCTTCACTGTCCAGGAGTCAACCAGCATGTCAAACAGGTCGGTGAATCCCTCGCCAGAGAGACGATACGGCGTTGCCGTCAGTCCCAGGAATCTTGCCTCAGGCCATGCGTCCCACAACTGCCTGTAGGTCTTGGCTACAGCATGATGCGCTTCGTCAATAACGATAAAAGAAGGGTAGAGACAGGAGGTTAGAGTAATTAGCTTAGAACTTATAGTCTGTATAGACGCTACCATGACGGGCTTTGTCTCTTTTGCTTTCTTGCCTCCGGCAATAAACCCGTAGTCAATGTCATATCGCTTCAGGTGTTCTCCCATCTGCTCTATCAACTCGATGCGGTGTGCAACGATCAGCACCCTACATCTCTCAGCATAGGAGGTGCAGTGTCCCACTGCATCATCAATCCCCTTTGCGCTATTGTTAAGGTTAGAGTCAAGATGAAGGTATTGTCGTACCAACTCCGCAAGTACAACCGTTTTTCCCGTTCCCGTAGGCATCTGCATCATCACACTCCGATGCTTCTTGAATGCCTCCCTCACTCTCTCACATATCTCTATCTGATAGTCTCTCAGCATATACAATTCAATGTCTTTTTAATCTGAGCCAAAGGCTCATAATCTGTGTCAATCTGTGTCAATCTGTGGACAAAAAAACCTCCGTGTCCATCCGTGATAATCCGTGCCTAAAAACCACGCGCAGCCAAAACTTTAATCTTTTAACCTTCTAATCACGGTCTTTCCATGGTAAACCGTCAGTTTCACCGTCCCGTCAGGCTGTATCTCCACCCCCTCATATCTCGGCTCTATCTCCACCTTGCCGTCAATGGCTATCACGCCCCAGATGCCAGGGCATGACTCCACGGCACAATACTTCCCCACGGGTGTAAGTATGTTGCGGTACATCGGAGGAACCACCATTCGTCCGTTGCTCCTCAGCCCCCATTTGCCGCCAATCCGAATGGGCTCGACAGATGTCATGGCCTTCATCTCTTTCTCGCGAGTTCTTTCTTCCTCCCTTTTTGCCGCAGCTTTCTTCTCGACATACCTGTCAATGGATTCCCTCCTGATGTCGTTTAGCGTAAGTGTCATCATGGATCGCTCGGCTTCATTCCTCACGTAACCCAACTCCCGCCTCGTCACCTTGCCCGTCCTCCAGTCCATCCAGACATAGGTGTGCAGTCCATTCTCATCCATCACCAAGACAGACCAGTCCTTATACACCCTCAACAGCCAATATACCTTACTGTCATCGTTCTTCAATTGGCACACTTCATACACGCCATACCACTGAAAGATATCGTTGATCCTTTCGTCGTCAGGTAGTTTGAAGCAAGTCAGCGGCAGGTACAGCCCATTGGGACTTGCCACAATGAGGTCGGGCTTCCTCTCCACCATATAGCACTTCCGCGTTCGGGTACATAGGAAACCACCGATATACAGCAGTTCAAATTCCTTGCGCTGCAGGATCTGTGGCATGCTGCCATACATCTGTCCCGATTTCATATCTACATAGAAGACAGACCGCAGATAACTTACATCGTCACTCGGTGCATTCTTCAGCGTGGGGTTAGTCAGAATTTCCGCAACACCAAACTTCAGTTTCAGGAAGTCATGCTCCGCAAACTCAATATGCCGGCATTTCTCAATCTGGTAGATAATCTCTCCTCGCTCATCCACCACACCGACAGCCCCCGACTCGAAGCGCACACACTTCAGTCCGTCCTCCCGAGTGTCAAATATCTCTATATATCTTTTTTCGTTATCCATCTTTTATTCCCCATAATTTACGGTCACACAATTATTTATGGTCAGCAATCACCAGCAATAGACAGCAATCTTTCAGAAACAATATTTAACGATAATTCGCGGTATCTTCATAGTAATTCGCGTTGACAAAAAAATCATTGTTGTTTGTTAAGGCAATTTCTCCTTTAATTTTTTAATTACGGTCTTCCCGTTAAACACCGTCAG
>JBJEAY010000752.1:0-4808 GCA_051869575.1 Prevotella sp.
AAACACTAGTTGTTCAAACAATTGTGCAGGATATTCAGTTTGTTTTTAGTACTCTTTGTTGCAACATAAATGAAAATGAAGTAAATTTGCAGTGAAAAAATAACGTAATAGGTAAATCAAAATTTAATTATTAGAATTATGCGTTTCCAAAATTTGACCATCGCATCAGTCGCTGTCCTGCTTGCAGGATGTTCATCTAACTCAGGCGACTACATTGCTCCGGAACCAGAAAAGCCGGAGGTGGTTGAGAAGGAATACAACACTTTCAACTTCTCGACAGAGAACTCACAGTCTTACGTCAACTTGTCATACAATGCCGACGTAAAGACCAACATCTACTTTGAACTTTTTGACGAAGAACCAGGAGAATGGGCTGACAACGGTAAATACTACAAGAAAGACGGCGTGTTGCCTATCTATTCGGGATTCACAGACGAGAACGGCCAGTTTAAGTCAAATATCTCCCTGCCCTCATACGTATCCAAGCTCTATGCTTACACACCGTATTTCATCGCCACTCCTATACTTGAGACAACCATGACGGGCAACACCGCCACATTCGTTGACAACAAGGAGTATTCTGCACGCGCCCTGACAAGGGCTGCCATGACTGGCGTGACAAACAAGAGCTATATGGTGTGCCCTGTGGAGGAGATTCCATCTGAGCTTCCAAGCTATGCCACAGAGAAGAGATGGTTTGACAGTGAGGTAGATTACGACAACAACGGTCGCCTGCAGACATTGTTCCAAGGCGAGGAGAATCTGCCGCTAATCCCTCAGGACAAACTGGATAGTTATCTGCAGACCCACCTCGCTGTATTCCCTGTTGACAAGAATTCGTTCCCGGAAGCATACATCAAGCAGGCTGACATAAAAATCACCAAACCGGCTGAGGTTGCGGTGACAATCATTGGCGGAAACACATGCTGGAACAGCAGTATGGGTTACTACTATTATCCCGATGGACAGCAGCCCACATCGTTGGACGAGGCTAATGTCATCCTTCTCTTCCCCAACACCCAAAACGGAACATACAACGGCTCGGCAGCTTCGGCAGGTGTCAGCAATGGCGACTGCGTGAAACTGAAGTATTATCCCAACATCGCCAACAACGGCGACAAGAGCGATGCTACAGACATCTTCCCCGCCAACTATCGCATCGGATTTGTATTGGCAGCTAACGCCTGGTCGAATAGATTCGCAAACTGGACACACGACAGAAAGCAGCGTTCAGCCACATCTTCCAACATGAGCAAAGATTATCTCGGCAAGGCTTACAGCAAGCCTATGAGTGCTGTGTATAACATCGACGGTCAGGTGCTCGTGTCATTCGAGGATGACAACAACTACGACCACAACTACAGCGACCTCGTGATGACATTCCAGACCAACCCTGTGGATGCTCCTGAAGACACCCCAGATCCTGAGTACGAATTCAGAAAAACAACAGAGAACATTGGTTTCTATGTATTCGAGGACCAGTGGCCTTCGAAGGGTGACTACGACCTGAACGATGTCATCTTCAATGCCACCTACACAAAGGTATATTCCACTGCCAACAATGCCATCTATGAGGAGGGTTACACCTTCAAGACCTACACCAATGCCGCCAAGGCAGAGAAGCTCAAGAGCGGAGTGGCTGTGAAGGTAGAGGGGCTGCAAGCTTCCGACCAGATTGAGTTCTTCGTGAAGAAACCAGGTGCAACAGAGTTCACTGCCGCCACCTTCGAGCGTGACACAAGGAACAACATCATCTATCTGACCGACAACGCAAAGAGCAACATTGGCACTGAGTATATGTTCAACGTGAAGCACGATGAGGCCCTTGGTACACTTTACAAGGAGAAGAAAGTGACAATCAAACCATTCATCTATCGTGACGTGGATGACAAGCGTCTTGAGATACACATCGCTCAGGAGGCTCCTACAAATGCGGCTGACAGGTCATTCTTCGGAACAGAGGATGACGCTTCGCAGCCCGACAAGAATATCTTCTATGTACGCAGCGGTAACTATCCATTCGGTATCTTCCTCGCCGGTGCCCTCGAGAGCGACATGTCGAAGTTGTTTGATGCCGAAAATGAGACAAAAGCTATCGACGAAGACGATGTATATCCTAAGTACAAGTCTTGGGTAGAAAGCAACGGCTCAAAGGATAAGGATTGGTATAAGTAATTAATAATTATATGATTAAGAATGCCATACAACCTGTAAATATGGGTAGTATGGCATTCTTTTTCTTAAAAAATCATAAATATTATACGGTTTTTATACAACTTTGGGGATTATTTTCTAATTTTGTGCCCGTTAACAAGCACAATGACGTGAATAGGTAAACACAACACAGTGATTAGCAACACTCAAAGTGTATTTAGGAACAAGAGAATGTATTGATAATATTAAAAAAAATAAAATAACGTATTGACAAAAATTAGCATTATGAAGAAAAGTAGTTTAATTGCAGTTGCCACAGCATTGTTAGCTTTATCAGGATGCTCCGACCATTCAATGTTTGGTCCACAGACTGAACTAGACGAGAAAGAGTACAATTCATTCGATTTCTCGACCATCAACAAAAATGTGGCAGTAAACATCGAGTACTCCGTAAATCTGGAGTCAAGTGTTTATTTCAGTATCTACGACCAGGAACCTGGAACGTGGGTAAACAATGCCTATGTCCTCAAGGACGGCATCACACCGCTTTACTCTGGATGGACCTCAACCGACGGTTCGTTCAGTAGAACTATTTCCTTGCCTTCTTATCTGAGCAAGGTTTATGTCTATACTCCCGCAATGTTCTCTACACGCGTGATGGAAGTAGAGGTAGCAGGAGGACAGATTAACGCTATCGAGGCAAACTATGCCGCACAGGCAATCACACGTGGAAAAGGAGGCAATAGCGGAAAAGGAGAATATCGCCCTGAAGGTTATGACCCAGGAAGCACAAGTGGCAAAAACGGTTGCTATATGGTGCTTGAAACTCCCAACAAACCGGCTGCATATCAGGAAGACGGAAACTGGCGCGATTGGCTCGTGGAATACAATACCAACGGTATGCTTAAGCCCAATAGTATGATTGACCAGAAACAAGATGCCGACCTCTATATCGGAAAGAAGGAGGCCGGAAAATTATACACTGCTCACGAGGCTATCATCAATGTAAGCACCAAATGCCCTCAAGAACTGAGAAGCGAGGCAGATATGCTTATCTCACAGGCAGGAGAGATTGCAGTGAATTTCCTCGGCAGCAACTCTTGCTGGAACAGCAGCTTAGGTTACTACGTATATAAAGAAGGCGAGAAGCCAACATCACTCAAGGACGCAAACGTAGTGCTTGTATTCCCCAACACACAGGACGGAACAGCAACCAACTACAATGGTGAACCCACCAAGGGTATATTCACTGGCGACTGCGTGAAACTGAAGTACTATCCCAACATTGCTAAGGGTAGCGCAGAAGGAGCAACATACGAGTTCCCCGCAGGCTATCGCATCGGTTTTGTTCTCGCAACAAACGCATGGTCAAAGCGTGTTGATGGCATGGACAACAACCTCCGCTATCGCTCTGCCACATCTTCTGGTCTGAGCGTGGATGACCAGGGCAAGACCTTCGATGCCCCCCGTACAGCCGTATATAAATATAAGGACAAGGATACAGACAAGGAATACGTGATGGTTTCGTTTGAGGACCACACCGATGACGAGAATTTCAGCGACGTGGTTATCACTCTTACCACTCGTGCAACTATCAACGATATCCCTGAAATTGAAGACGACAAGGTTGAGACATCTGAACTCAAGGGTATCTATGCCTTCGAGGATCTGTGGCCTGCAGCCGGTGACTTCGACATGAACGACGTGATGACTAAGGCAACATACTCAAAGCTCATGGACACCAAGAACAAGATCTACGAGGAGTCATATACATTCAAGACTTACGGAAACTATGCCACACTCACCAACGGACTGGCAGTGCGCCTCGACGGAGTGAGCGCAACCGATAAACTGGAGTTCTATGTAAAGGCAGCAGATGCAGAGGAGTTCACGGCACTTGAGACTACATACGACGCTACTGACAGAGTGGTGGTATTAACCAACGATGTAACGAGCAACAAGGGTGCTGAGTACAAAGTGAAGGTTATCCATGCTGAAAACTCACCTGTAGAGAAAGAGACCATCGATGCCGAACCGTTTATCTTCCGTGCCGAGGATGGTGGTGATGCCGTAGCATGGTGGGAGGTACACCTCACAGGCTATGCTCCTACATCCAAGATGAACAGAAATTATTTCGGTAAGGGCGAAGACCGCTCACAGCCAGACAAGGACATCTTCTACGTGCGTAGCGGAAACTATCCATTCGCATTCTTCTTGGCTGGAGCCAACGAGACAGACCTGTCTAAGATGCTCGACCCGGAGAACGAGAGTGTTGCTATCGACAAACTCTATGATGGTTACACCGAATGGGTGACAAGCAATGGCGCACAGAGAGCTGCATGGTATAAGGCAGAATAAACAGAAGCTTACACATAATCTATAATTATTTTAGGTTGAATCCCCATTGGCATTAAGCCTTTGGGGATTCTTTATATCTGAGCAATGCCTCAAGCATCTCAAGGCGAGGCATGGCAAATCCTGCGGCACGTGCCTCGGCAATAGGACGGGTGTAGAGAAACTCTATCTCCATCGGTCGGTGGAAGTCGTAGTCGAGTTTCATACTCGGCGAATAAGGCACCATCACCTGGGTGTTGCGTATCATCTTGTCGGCAAACGACTCGTCGAGTCCTTCCACACCGAGAGCATTGGCAGCA
>JBJEAY010000753.1:0-4788 GCA_051869575.1 Prevotella sp.
GCATATTTGCGACTTTTTAACAGAATAATCTGAATTGCATTCTGTTCCGCCTTGGATTATCACACTATCAGATACATCTTCGTGTGTGCAGTGGAGATATCACTAAGCAAGCCCTTGTCACAGAGGGAGGCAAGGTCCTTGCGGGCTGTGTAGTCGGTGGCTCCGGTGTACATACGATAGAGGGAGACGGTGACGGGGAGCTGGGCAAGTGACTTTTGGAGATTGTCGCTATCCTTGAGCATCTGAGACAGAAACATGCGCCACCTGGTGGTGGTGGTGGAAACTCTGCTGACGGGGTCCTTCACCTGATGAATGCTCTGCCTCGCTACATTGCGCCTCACCCTCTTGGCGACATTAAATCTCACGCCCTTGAATTTCACGTCCTGAGTGCGCACGTCGTCAAAATCCTTCGCCTCGGGCTTGTCGATACCAAGACGCAGTGAGAACGTGCCAAGACGGTCAAGACTCACGATATACCCCTGGGCAAGGCGGTCGGAGATGATACGGAAGGCATCGTCGATGACACTTGGAGCTATAGAACCATAACGCTCGCGGAGCTTGTCGGCAAGGTCGTCAGCCGTAAACGGACGGGTATTCACCTGTTGGGGGTAGATATTGCCTGTCAACTGTGACTTTAGGAATTTTATGTAGATCATTGTGTGTTATTTTTTTTTATGATTAATAGATGAAACAGATTTTGATAGTCGGCGAGAGATTATCGGGTAGAGAGTGAATATTTGTTTGGTAGTTAGCAAAACAGAATTTGCTAACTACCAATCCACTACCTACACAGCGATAGAGGTTTTACGATACAAGCCATTCTTTACCCTGGTCGCCACCCTAAATCTTGTCAGGAAACTGCCTATTATGTTTTCGGCAGTACGGCGTGGGATATTTCTACTGGATGTGTATTCTATCACATCCTTTGTGGTGAATTCATCACCCATAGCATCGAACACCGCACGCTGGACGTCATTCATGCCGCTCATGCGGATGTCCTGTTGTGGCTCATCGTGTCGCAACAAGGTGGCATACACCATTGCCGTGTGTGCAACGAGTACATTTACGAGTTCCAATGCCGTGGTGAAGTCGCGGTCGTCGCACTCCACTCTCTCCACACTGCCCCACTCCACCGACTCGCTGCCTACGGAGCGCAACACGGTGAGAATCATTGCGATGCGGAAGCACACGAGTCCGAGACGGCGCACACTTGCCACCATATCGTCGCCAATCTGGTTGGCCTGCTCCGTCTGCAACTCCATGAAGAAGGCATTGAAGCGGCGCTTCTGTGCTGGCGTGAGGCGGAACTTCACGGGGCACGCCTTTCGCGACTTCATCAAATGATATATCGGAAGATACTGTTCGCCAAGCTCCCGTATGACATCATCGATGATTATCTCGTCGTCACGAAACACGTCGTGCCACTCCACCCTGCGGTCAATCTTATAGAAGATGAAGCGTGAGAAAAGTCCGTTTTCGGCATCGGGCACAAGGTTCACCACCTGATGCGGAGTGCCTGTGAGCATCACAGCCCATCGCGGTTCCTGTATATCCACGTGCTCGTTGTCCTTGCGGCGGTTATACACTATCGGTTCGTGGTGGAATGCGGCACGCAGTCCGGTGGAGTAGTCACCATAATCGCTGCGCATGGTGGTTGCCATCACGTCGCCCTCGGTCTCGAAGGTGAGCCCCTCGCCCCCGTTGTCGTTAAGAGCCTGATAGGTGGCGGTGGACGACGAGTTGGCAGGGACGAACAGCGAGCGGAAAGGCGGTTCTTGCGGTTGGTCGGCAGGATTGGCCTTACGCCCGAGGGCCTGATACTCTGCCATCTGCGCCTTATAGTCGGCCAGTTCGCGAAGATTGGCCTCGCGTATCTCCAATTGTATCGGTTCGACAAACTTCATGCAGGCGGCAAGCCTTCCTTTTGACGATGCGGGCGGAGCCACTATGCAGCCATATAGCGGGGCATACACACGGCGGCGGTCATACACTCCGCATATCCCCGGCATGGCACCCGAGGCTGCAACAATCATTCCGAGGGTCATCATGTCGGCCTCCTGCAGATTGTCGCAACTCTCCACAAGTCGCTGCACGATGGGAGGCAAGTCGTCGTGTGAAACCTTGTCGAGAAATGTATCCATTTCCACCTGTTCCACCGTTTCCACCTGTTCCGCAACTTCCACCTGTTCCGCAACTTCCACCTGTTCCACCATCCTTGCGGAAACATTCACTCCGGCGTCCTTAGCCATCAGGAAAAGAGTTGCCACTGTGACTCCGCCTGGACGGTCGGCACTCTTGAGACAGGCGTCGTACTGTCGGTTGCAATCCGACGCTTTGTACTGAGGGTTCATTGCACTCAGGCGGTGATACATCTCGCGTCCCGCCTCGCCCCTGCCGTCGGCAAGGGCAAAGCCAAGACGAAGCCAATTGTCGTAGCCCACGGTGATGTCGCGCCCGTTGGCAATGATACGTTCTACTACTGTTTCGACGTCAATACCGACGCCAGCCCACAGTTGGGGGTTAAAATTACTCTTTAAAATAGACATAAAATAATAAGGTATTAGTTATTGTTTGACATATTGATATAACATTCCGGGTCGTGAGGCAGGAAGCAAGCCCTCGACTCATTGGCGCACTTGGCATCGGACTCAAGATGATAGCGCGACGAGAGATAGTTGCTCACCGATTGAAACCACTCACGATGGGGAGCTTCATTGGTGTCAATATCCACTACCCACTTCACCCCGTCGCCCGAAGGCGATGTGAAGAGCAGTCGGGTGACAAGCAGCGAGTCGGCAATGAGTGTGCGCCTAAGTGCCGCCACATCCTCCACATGGTCGAAGTCGAGACATAGCAACTGCGAATGGCTCACCATGTCGGCATCACAGCAGCGGTTGAACACTCCCGAGAAGGTGACATAGTCGAAGGATTGCGACTTGTACTTCCTCGCCTCGGCGGCATCCTTGATTGAGCGCAGACGGAGCGTGCGTTGCTCCGCCTGACCACTCGTTACATACTGATAGACATCCTCCAGACTCATGGTCCGCTCGGGTGTCTTGTTCCATACCGGGGAATGGAAAAAGCTGAAGATAAATTGTGTCATAAATAAAAAATATAAAATAATTTAGAGCATACGATTCTTAGCTCCTTGCTTGCGCTAAGGAGTAACTTCCCTTACTTGTAAACCATTGGCCACCGTAGAGGGTTGGACTAAGAAAATGTATATAATTTGAAAATAGAACTCTTTGGAACCCTATTGAAGGAATTCCTCTGCAAAGATACAAAAGGATAAATGGGGAATGCAACACCCCATTCCCCATTTCCCTATGTTTTCCCCGGTTTTACGACATGCCAACCCTCTGTGTTACAGCTATGTCTGTTCCTCGGGATTATTGTACGACTTTATAGTTTCCGAATAGTCTTTCATAGGAAACTCCCACTCACTTGCCGTTTTTGAAGCCTTGACGTGAAACCTTAAATTAGTTCCAAGAACCTCAAGTATGCCATTTACTTCAGCACATGCTTCTGCATGGTCAGCCGCCCTGAGATAGAATTTCTCAGACAACATCTTCTGCACGGCCTTATAGTTGGAGATATGTAGTAGATTGGATATAAGAATTGCTGCCGCCGTCTTGTTATTGGTAATGTCAACACCTGCCCATCGCATAAATTGAACAAGTAGCGACACTTGCAACTTCCGCTTATAAAACTTAGGGTTGTTCGCCTCGTTGCCATCCTTCGTGGCTTCAGCGTTGTTTCTATCATTAAGCACTGCCTCCAAGTCTTCTATTCGCATTTTCAACTGCCGTATTTCCTCAAGTGCCGTAACATACTTGTCCTTTAAGGTTTCTTCCGGCAAATTTTCTATTCTCTTGCGGTCTGCCTCCGTCTCATCGTGGGGCGGCAATGCTTCTATCATCCTGTTAAAAGTAAGTATATTATCATTGGAAAATGGTATTTTCCGAATGTTACTTGCCAATGCCTTCAGGATATAGCTGGTATAATCACTATGGTTGCGGAATCGGTAGTAGAGTATCAAATACATTATCAGCGAAGAATACCTGTTGACAATCTCGTATTGTTCTTTGTTGTTAATAAATGACATGTCAACTTGTGAATAGTCGCAGATATGCCCCAACATCTCATAGATTTTCTTTTGGGGATTTATGTCATTGACGAGTATCGTCAACGGTCGTTTGACACACAGGAAAACGAAATAGCGAGCGAAGTTGCTCATTATATCATCTCTCTTGGAAGACTGCGTCTCGCAGGTAAACGCGCAGCTATTCGTCACTCCACATAATTGAGGAAGCAATATATCAAAAACACTGCCCACTTGTATTTTCAAAATGACATTTTCATATATCATCATGTATTCTTCTTTGGTGATTATGTCAAAGTCATCAAATATTCGAGCTAAATCATTAATATCAAGGTATCTGTCTATGTCAAGCTCCATATAATCAGTATTTTAGAATGTTATTATCATATTGTCTTCATGCGTTTCCACCACCACCACCAACCTTGCGGAAGTTGCGGAACAGGTGGAAACATCCTCGCAATTATTCAAGAAAAATGACAGGCGTCAAAACTTCTGTTCGTCAATGACATTGCCATCTTCATCAATGGAACGCCAATGCACGATGTTGCGGGCTTCGGAGGATATGCTCACGCCGCACTTGGTGACTTTCCTTCCGTCGGACTCATAGGGGATGGCATAGCCTGTGGAGTCTATCTGAGCCAAGGCGTTATCCACGGAGTCATCCACTTTCAGTTCGAGTACGAAGA
>JBJEAY010000754.1:0-4786 GCA_051869575.1 Prevotella sp.
AACGGATCTATTTCGATCGACACGATTGAGCAATGGGGCAAAGAGCACATGAGAACACCATATTAAATTCAGAAGATGCAAAGGGTAGTACTCGACACTAACTGTCTTCTCATGTCGCTTCCAAGAATCAGTCCTTATAGAATAATATGGGATATGTTTCTTGAAAGCAAATTCATGTTGTGTGTTTCTACAGAAATCATTGAGGAATATTCAGAGATTATATCCAAGAAAACCACTTCTGAAATAGCAAACAATGTAATAGCTACAATATTGAATGCTCAAAATACGGAACTGGTCACTCCGTATTTCAGATTCAACCTTATACAGTCAGACTTTGATGACAATAAGTTTGTGGATTGCTGTATAACCGCAAACGCACAATACATAGTATCCAACGACAGGCATTTCGACATCTTAAAACAGATAGATTTTCCACATGTTAATGTTATCAGTGCAAAAGATTTCTCAGAACACCTGACACTATGACTATTCCAAAAGAAACGGTGTCGGCCAATGGTTAATTAATTGTAAATATCTGCGGTGCCGGCTAATAAATAATGTGGAAATGAAAAATAATTCGTAACTTTGCAAAATAAAAAAACACACAAAAACGGCTATTTTTTTTGGTAATTACCGTTAATCATTGCTAATAAATTTAAATACCCCCCCCGCGCATTGCCAATTAAGAAATAATGTGTAATTTTGCCTTCGCAGCACAAGAACAACCCGTCTGCACAAAAAACAACAAAAATAATAATATGTACGTATAAACAATAATAACTTTTTTAAGCATGAAAAGAAAACTTAACCAATCAATCCTCATGGCGATAGTCATGACGATGCTTTTCCCGCTTGCGGCTGCAGCCGAGGCGGTGGGCTATGCAGTGTTTAACTCCGCCGACAATACTCTAACGTTCAAGTTTGGCGAAAAACCGGTTGCCGGGGCAGATAGCGAAACGGTGTATGACCTTAATGAGGGAGGAAACCTTCCCGAGTGGACTAACAGTAATAACACCCTTATCACTAAGGTTGTGTTCGACGAATCGTTCAAGGAAGCCCGACCGACAACTTGCGCATATTGGTTTTACTGGTGTGAAAATCTGACAAACATCGAGGGCATTGAGAATCTCAATACGTCAGAAGTGACAAACATGACAAGTATGTTCTTTGCCTGCACTAATCTTTTCTATCTCGACCTAACTAATTTCGACACAAGAAAAGTGACAATTATGCCCCGAATGTTCTATGGATGCCAAAATCTTACCTCTATTTATGTCTCAGAAAATTTCGTGGTTGATAATTTGAATGATGGCGGTTATATGTTCACTGAGTGCACAAGCCTTATAGGTGCTGTAAAATTCAACGCGGTCAATACAGATCAAACCTATGCAAATTACAATAACGGCTATTTCACCAAGCCTTATCCTGCCGTGGGCGAAGGAGTGGCTTATGCGATATCTAACAGTACCTATGAAACATTAATTTTCAAGTATGGAGAGACACTTCCTGATGGAGCTAAAGATATCGACATAAATTCCGGTAATAGTTTTGGTTGGGGAGGAGGTCACGCAGATGTGAAAAGAATAGTTTTCGACCCCTCGTTTAAGAATGTCCGTCCTACGACTTGTCAAAATTTATTTGCTGGTCTTTATAATTTAACTGATATTATAGGAATAGAGAATCTTAATACTTCTGAAGTCACTGACATGAGATATATGTTTAACGGAGCAAGAAGTTTGACTTCTCTCGACCTGTCGAACTTTGACACATCGAAAGTGACGGACATGAGCTTAATGTTTAACGAATGCAGTTGGTTGACTTCTATCGACCTGTCGAACTTTGACACATCGAATGTGACGGACATGTGTGCCATGTTTTTCGAATGTTTTGCATTAACTTCTCTCGACCTGTCATCCTTCAACACATCGAATGTGACAAACATGAGCTTAATGTTCTATAATTGCCATACCCTCACATCCCTCGACTTGTCTAACTTCGACACATCGAATGTGAGAGACATATCTTGGATGTTCGAAGAATGTTCTGCCCTTACCTCCCTCAACATTTCAAATTTCAATACGGAGAAAGTGACTGACATGAGCGGTATGTTTAGCAGTTGCAGTAGTCTTACCTCCCTCGACCTTTCAAGTTTCAATACAGAGAAAGTGACGGGTATGAGCGGTATGTTCTCTGGTTGCCAAGAACTCACCACCATCTATGTATCCGACAAATTCACTACTGACAACGTGAATAATTCAAACAATATGTTCACTGGTTGCTCGAGCCTCATTGGAGCCGCGCAATGTGACGGCTCAACCAGTGTGGACGGCACAGGCGCAAACTACCTCGACGGATATTTCAAGACCTACTATAAGGTGGATGGAACGCAGACAGATCTTTACGGTAATGGCAACTATGATACAAACAACAAGGCATACGAAATTTCCACCCCTCTTTCCTTCACCGACGGGGACATCGTGACGAATGTGCCGCTTAATGTTGTAAACGGAGGCATCTCTTACACTCGCACTATGGCAAGCGAATGGGGAACGCTGTGCCTGCCGTTTGACGTGACATATACGAGCAATGAAAGCTATAAGCTGTATAGGCTGACATCAGCAACTGCTGATGCCCTGACATTCACGGAATGGGAATACGGCAGTGAAATCTTAGCCGGCACCCCTATGGCTATCAAGAGAATATCCGACACTGGTGATAACAGCGTGACGATATCACCAACCCGCGTTTTCATAAAGACATCGCTCAACAACCCCGAGAGCGACGACGCATGGCGCCTCGTGGGAACATACCGCACAGCGGATGTGCCCGACGAGGGATATGTCATCAGCCAGAACGCATTCTGGAATGTGAAGGGGCTGAAGGACGAGGGCCAGAACATCAAGAGAGTGAGGGTGAATGGCTATCGCGCCTACATCATGCCGCCGACTGCGGAGAGTGAGGCTTCTGTAGGCTTAGCACGCATGTTCTCAATCGCAGTGCCCGACGACAACACGACCGCCATTGACGACATCAACGCGGTGTTCGGCGGCGAAGCCACATACTACGACACCAACGGCCGACGCATCCCGTCGCTCCGCCAGGGCGTGAACATAGTGAAAATTGGAAACAGAACGAAAAAGGTGATAATTAAATAAGATTATGGAAAAGAAAAAGTATATCAAGCCGCAAATGACGGCAATGGAATTCGACATCAAGCCCATGCTGCTGGCAGGGTCAGACATCTATGGCGGTTCGCCATACTCAGACATGAATGGCGACGGAAACGGATATTATTACGGCGACTGATTCTATCTATCGGCGGATGGGAAAACGCCCCACCGCCGACATCACCCGCATGGGGAAAACCGCCGCTGTAGGGTCTTACCTCGTGTAAGACCGCACAACGGCGGATACCTATCCTTGGCTTGGGCATCCGCAGGGAACTACTATACCAGTCCAGTGAGGTCGAATTTATACGTGTCGTTGGATGTGCTATGGGTGTCATGCCGGATGAACATCACCATGTATATTGGCAGATAGACGATGTTGCCGACTGCCTCCACATTGCCTTGACAGAGGGTGAAGGCGCGGGGGATGGAATATTCGTGGTTGGACATCACTCCCGACAATGCGTTGTGGCGGTGATAGTCCTTGCCCGATTTCACCTCTATGGGCAGTATGCTTCCCTCATGTTCGACTACAAAATCAAGTTCGCCCTGCTTCTTGCTGTTGAAATAATACAGCGAATTAGAGTAACCGGCAAGGCCATGCGCATATAATTCCTGCGCCACGAGGTTCTCGTATATACTGCCGTTGTTGATGGCGGTTTCGTTGCGCAGCAGCAGTTGCTGGATGTCGCCTGCATACATGCTTGCCAATAATCCCACGTCGTTGAGGAAGAGCTTGAACAGGTTGCGTTGTTTGCTGAGCAGCAATGGAAGGCGAGGCTCCTCTACATTATAAGTCGGTATGGCCACTCCCGCGTCTTTCAGCCATAGAAAACTGTCCTCGTATCTGCTGAAACGGGCCTTTTCGTTGAGGTTCTTCAATATAAACCGCTTGTTCTTGGCATTCAGCTCCGAAGGGATGAGGTCGAATATTTCCTCGATATTCAGTTTGCGCCCCGGGTCATACTTGCTAATGTCGCGGCGGTAGAGAGCCACGATGTCACGCTGTATTTCCGCCACAGCCCTAAGGTTGTTGCTGGCGATGAATTTCTGCACAGCTGCCGGCATACCGCCAATAATCAGATACAGGCGCGTCATCTCCAGCATCCTTTCATGAATGAAATTGTCAACAGGTGTATGGGTATTGAAATTCTGGCAAAGCGAGTCGATGACGTTGCGTCCGATTCCAATAGCCTCGGCAAACTCCTCCATGTCGAGCGGATACATCTGCATCACTTTCAGATAGCCCACAGGGACACTCTTGATGTCTTTTAGTTCCACACCGAGCAAGGAGCCGCTCAACACATAGCGGAAACTCCCTTCGTCAACAAGAAACTTCACTGCCGTCACAATTTCACGACATTCCTGCACCTCGTCGAAGAATATCAAGGTTTTCCCTGGCTTTAGTTCCTTCTTTGTCAATGTTGACAACCTCATCAGGATATCCTTGGCACTTGTGAAATTCGTAAACAACGCCAATGCGTCAGGTTGCTCGTAGAAGTTGATTTCCACGAACGTGTCGAAACATTCCCGTCCTACCCTTCTGATAGAGAAGGTCTTGCCCGTCTGGCGTGCTCCCTCAACAAGCAGTGCCCTATTGTCGTGAAGGAAGAAATCAC
>JBJEAY010000755.1:0-4783 GCA_051869575.1 Prevotella sp.
ATCTAAATATGCTTGTGCCTGTGTGCTCCACGAAGTCCCAGGCTCTTCTTAGTTCCGGATTTCTTTCACTTGCCATATAAGTTAATTCTTAATTCATCTGCAAAATTAGCATTTTTTATTAATATAATCATATATTAAAAGCTTAAAAATTGGTAAATTGATAAAAAAAGAGGAATATTATACTGCATACACTTGTGAAATTCAGATTTTATGCTTATTTTTGCACCATTGATAATATATTGAAGGAAAGACCGAATAATGGTAAAAAAGGAAATATCACGGCGCACGGCTATCAAGATGATGGGCAGTGCGGCACTTGCGGTGATGATGGCTTCCACTGAGGCCATCGCCCTTACCTCGTGCGCAGGCGGCAGGAAGAAAAGAGTGGTGCTGTATTTCTCGGCCACGGGCAACAGCCTGTATGTGGCTCGCGAACTGGCGGGCGAGCATGGCGAGACGCTCAGCATACCGCAACTGATGAGGAAAGGGCAGTTTGAGATTGAGGCCGACGAGATAGGACTTGTATATCCCGTGTATGGCCACATGCCGCCGTATATGGTGAGGCAGTTTATCAAGAAAGCCCGACTGAAGGCCGACTATCTGTTTGCGGTGCTGACATACGGTAATCGCAAGTGCAATGCAGTGGAGATATGGGATGATATTTCCAAGAAGACAGGCAATAAGTTCAATTATATCAGCACGATAATCATGGTGGACAACTGGTTGCCCAACTTCGACATGAACGAGCAGATGAAGATAGACAAGCACATACCCGAAAACCTGAAGAAGATAGCCTCAGACATAGATGCCAACAAGCAGTGGCACGAACCGGTGACGCAGGAGGAGCGCGACCAGCACAAGGGATTCCTTGAGCGCACAGGTATCGACCCCGAGGTGGGATTCCTCATGAGGAGCGAGAAATACTTCAGGGTGACCGACGACTGCATCGACTGTGGTGTCTGCTCATACGTCTGTCCGCGAGGCAACTACGACCTCACGGGTAGGGGAGTGAGGATGGAAGGCGACTGCGAGTTTTGCTTCGCCTGCATACAAAACTGCCCGCAGAAGGCGATACAGTTTATCGAGCAGGAGGAAGGCGTTTGGCCCGACGGCAAGGAGAAGAATCCCAAGGCAAGATTCCGCAACGAGAACGTGTCGCTGATGGAACTGAAAATGGCGAACAACCAGAAGATGTAACCCGCTCATACAACTATTTATATGCTAAGAAGAATAAGAATATTGCTTGCCACACTGTTTTTCCTGTCAGTGACGGCATTGTTCGTGGACACCACGGGAACAGTACAGGAGTGGTTGGGATGGACAGCCAAGATACAGTTTCTGCCTGCCTTGCTCGCCATAAATATATTGGTGGTAGTGGCATTGGTGGCGCTCACTCTGCTTGTGGGCAGGGTGTATTGCTCGGTGATATGTCCGCTTGGTGTGATGCAGGACATCATATCATGGATTAGTGGAAGGAGAAAGAAGAAAAAAATGCGCTTCTCGTATTCGGTGGAGAAGAAATGGCTGAGATACGGCATACTTGTGGCTTTCTTCGTGGCTTTCATAGCAGGACTCGGACCAGTTGTGGCCCTGCTTGCGCCATATAGTTCATACGGCAGAATGGTGTCGAGCGTCGTGTCGCTATCGCTTTCGCCTGTAGCCATAGTGGCAGCCGTGTCGTTTGTCGTTGTGGCTATATTGGCATGGATGGGCGGTCGCACCTATTGCAACACCATTTGTCCTGTGGGCACGATATTGGGTTTCTTTGCGCGCTTCGCACTTTTCCGTCCGATGATCGACACGTCGAAGTGTAATAATTGCAAGCGTTGTGCCAAGAAGTGCAAGGCTTCGTGCATTGATGCCAAGAACCATCGGATAGACTATAGCCGTTGTGTGGCTTGTATGGATTGCATGAATAACTGCAAGCATGGGGCATTGACATTAAGTTATGCTTATGGCAAGAATTCCTCGGCATGCAACAACTCTTCATCATGCAACAACTCTTCGGATAAATGCAGCAATGAGAAGACTGACGGTTCACGTCGCAGTTTCCTCACTCTCTCTGCCACTCTTGCCGCCACATCTCTTATCAAAGCGCAGGAGAAGAAGGTGGATGGAGGTCTTGCTGCCATCGAGGACAAGCAGGAGCCTAATCGTGCCACTCCTATTGTTCCGCCAGGAGCAAAGGGCGCATGGCATATAGCCAAGCACTGCACGGCATGCCAACTCTGTGTGTCGGAATGTCCTAACGATGTGCTTCGCCCTTCTACCAACTTAGAGACCTTGATGCAGCCCGAGATGTCATACGAGAATGGCTACTGCCGTCCCGAGTGCACACGCTGCTCTGAGGTATGTCCGGCAGGAGCCATACATCCGATAACGGTAGCCGAGAAATCATCCATCCGCATTGGTCATGCCGTGTGGATAAAGAAAAACTGTCTGCCGGTGACCGACGGGGTGAGCTGCGGCAACTGTGCCCGCCATTGTCCTTCGGGAGCCATAATGATGGTGCACATGGATGCCGAGGACGACGAGTCTCCAAAGATACCTGTTATCGACACGGAGCGTTGCATCGGTTGCGGAGCATGCGAGAATCTGTGTCCCGCGCGTCCGTTCAGTGCGATATACGTAGAGGGACATGAGAGGCATAGCTTGTATTAATTTAGTTGACAAGTTGACGAGTGAACAAGTTGACAAGTTAATGGATTATCGTATGGACAAGTGGACAGACAAACAACTTGTCAACTCATCAACTTGTTTACTCGTTAACTAAAAAATATATTTATGAACAAGAATATATCACGTAGGGAATTTTTAAAGACGATGGGAGTGGCTGGAGTTGCTACTGCCGGACTTGCATCGTGCGTAGGTGCCAAGAAGGATGCCAAGGAGTCGGCTGAGGGTGAGGTGCCCAAGGACAAGATGACATATCGTGTTAACCCGACTACAGGCGACAAGGTGTCGATACTTGGCTTTGGTATGATGAGGCTGCCCACTAAGGAGGCGGCAGTGGAAGACGATGGTGACGAAGTGAATGAGGAAATCGACCAGGAGGAAGTGAACCGACTTGTAGATTATGCCCTTGAGCATGGAGTGAACTATTTCGACACGTCGCCTGCCTATTGCCAGGGACTCTCTGAGCGTTCCACGGGCATCGCGCTAAGTCGCCATCCACGCAAAAAGTATTTCATAGCCACCAAATTGTCCAACTTCGCTCCCGACACACGCAGTCGCGAGGCATCTATTGCGATGTATCGCAACTCGCTGAAGGAACTTCAAGTGGATTACATCGACTATATGCTGCTGCATGCTATTGGAGGCGGTAGGGACGCCATGGCTGAATATGCCGAGAGATATGAGAACAACGGCATACTCGACTTCCTGCTCGCCGAGCGCAAGGCTGGCAGAATACGCAACCTCGGTTTCTCGTATCATGGAGACATCCGTGTGTTCGACTATCTGCTCTCGAAGCACAATGAGTATAAGTGGGACTTTGTGCAGATACAGCTCAACTATCTCGACTGGCGACATGCCAAGAGCACCAATCCCGCTAATACCGATGCCGAGTATCTGTATGCCGAACTTGCCAAGCGCAATATCCCCGCTGTGGTGATGGAGCCCCTCTTGGGAGGAAGATTGTCGAAGGTGCCGGGTAAGGTGGCTGCTTATCTCATGCAGCGCGAACCGGAGAAGAGTGTGGCTTCGTGGGCATTCCGCTTTGCGGGAACAATGCCAGGAGTGCTCACCGTATTGAGCGGTATGACGCGCATGGAACATCTTCAGGATAATATCCGCACCTATTCTCCGCTGAAGCCTCTCAACAAGGAAGAACTGTCATTCCTTGAGGAGGCTGCGAATATCATGATTCAGTTTGGCAATATCCCCTGCAACGACTGCAAGTATTGTATGCCTTGTCCGTATGGCATCGACATTCCCGCCACATTATTATATTATAACAAGTGCCTGAATGAAGACCGTATGCCCGTGGGAGCGCAGAATGAGAACTACCACAAGGCAAGGCGCGAGTTTCTTGCAGGCTATGACAAGAGTGTGCCCCCGTTGCGTCAGGCGAGCCACTGCATAGGTTGCGGCAAGTGCGTATCCCATTGTCCACAACGAATCAATATCCCGAAGGAGCTTCACCGCATCGACGCTTACGTGGAGCGACTTCGCCAGTCAATTAGCCATAGTCTTTAACTCCTTTAACTCCAAAATTAAATAATAAGATAAATATGACAACATTGTTTATCGGCGGAATAGGCATGCAGGAAGTGCTGCTTATCGCATTGGTGGTACTGCTGTTCTTTGGCGGCAAGAAGATACCCGAACTCATGAAGGGTTTGGGCAAGGGCGTGCGCTCGTTCAAGGAAGGAATGAACGAGATGGAAAAGGACATCAAGGAAAAGCCTGAGGAAGAGAAGAAATGAGCAAGGACGAGGGACTGAGCTTTTGGGATCATCTCGACGTGTTGCGCACGATAATCATCCGCATTATCGTCGTCACAGTCGTGTGCGGCATTGTGGCATTCCTGTTCAAGGATGAACTCTTTGCCGTAGTCCTCGCTCCGCGCAATCCCGACTTCGTCACCTATCGCCTCTTGGCGCGGGTGAGTGGATTGTTTGGGGGAGATGCTCCTGACAATCCTGTCATCCAACTGATTAACACAGGACTTGCCGAACAGTTCGTCATCCACATGAAGACTGCCCTTTGTGCGGGAGTGCTCTTTGCTTCGCCCTACACCCTCTACCAACTCTTCCGTTTCGTCTCGCCGGCTCTTTATGCC
>JBJEAY010000756.1:0-4779 GCA_051869575.1 Prevotella sp.
TTTTGCCGCCTCATGCCGTCAGCGAGTCCAGCAAGGCGAAATTAATGATAAAGTATTTCATTGCAATTCTCTTTTTCATGTCATTTTACTTTTATCCTTAGATTTCCGTCAATATTGGCTGATTTGGCGGAGATTCTTGCCATTCCTTTCTTCATGCCACTGCGCACCACCACAAGGGCGCGTCCCTTGTATGTGGTAACGTGGTTGGAAGTCTTGGGCTCCAAATCCTTGAAGTTGGAAGAGGCGGCGGCAAGCAGCGTTCCTGAGCCTGAGACTGCAATATCCACGGGGATAGCGGCATTAGGACACACATTGCCGTTCTTGTCAATTACCTCAAGAGTGACATATAGAAGGTCTGATGCTCCCGCCTTGAGATTGCAGCTTTCCGGTGTAAGACGAATTGCATAAGGTTCTCCCGCAGTTGTGAGTTTTGTCGTGGCATATTCCCGTCCGTCTGCATCGCATGCTGCTGCACGCAGTTCGCCTGGCTCGTATGGCACTGAGACATTGAAGATGTATTTGTTGCCAACTGACGGTTTGCCGCTTGACAGCAATTTGCCGTTGAGATATAATTTTACCATTGGCGCCTTGCTGTATATTTCCACTTCAAGGTTCTTTCCCTCCATGCCTGGCCAGTTCCATGATTCCCATGTAGGCCATACCGACCACATCGTCTCGGAAATCTTTCCGCCCTTTTTGTGGAAGTCAGGATGTTCCTTCACCGCCATGTATATATAGCCGGTGTCGCCTTCCTTCACGTTGTATAGCATGTCACGATAATGCGAGATAGGTTTGCGCCAACCTGTTATATCGACATCACCACAGTAGGCACCATGGAACGGAAAGTGTGGACGCAAATAATGCTCGCCTGCCGTTTCGTCCTCGTAGTAGAATTGTCCGATGCCCGACTCGCCCAGGTAGTCGAGTCCTGTCCAGACAATATCACCTATGATGTAAGGACGCTCCATGGTATGCTTCCAGTTGGCAAAGGCGTCGCGTGGATAACTTTCCGTCTGCCACATCACACGCTCCGGGCA
Organism: Prevotella sp.; assembly: GCA_051869575.1. Taxonomy (GTDB): domain Bacteria; phylum Bacteroidota; class Bacteroidia; order Bacteroidales; family Bacteroidaceae; genus Prevotella. Next base: position 1,038 of record JBJEAY010000756.1, read on the forward strand.
GCGCTCATGGTCGCTCTCGGCCTTGTGCATCATGTAGTTGTAGCCCACGATGTCGAGCACTTCGGCATGGGGGTCGAATATTTCCCAGTCGCTGTCCCAGGCACAGAGGGCCTCGGTGACAGGGCGGGTCTTGTCGTACTTGAGAATGGTGTTCTTAAGATTCTTGGCTGTCTGTACCACACGCAGTTCCTTGCGCTCGATTACTTCATTGCCGATACTCCAGCATACGATACTCGGATGGTTGCGGTCGCGCAACACCATGGCGGCAATATCCTCCTGATAGCAAGAGTCGATCAGCAGGTGGTAGTCGTAGGGAGTCTTCTGAGTGTACCAACCGTCGAAAGCCTCGTCGATGACCATCATTCCGAGGCTGTCGCATGCCGCATAGAAGGCAGCCGACTGGGGATTGTGTGAGGTGCGGAGAAGGTTGAATCCCGCCTCTTTCATCAGTCGCACCTTGCGTATCTCGGCGGCATCGAACGACATGGCACCTATCACGCCGTTGTCGTGATGTACGCAGGCACCATTGATAATAGTGGGTATGCCATTGAGCACAAACCCATTCTCGGCATCGTAGGAGAAGGTGCGGAATCCGTGCTTTACGTTCAGTTGCCCCACCTTTATATTATAGAGGATAGGATGTTCGGGACTCCAGAGCCTTACATCTTTCATGAGGCGTGTTTCAAGTGGTTTGCCGTCATATTCGATGCTCAGTCTTGCAGAATCGGCACGCATGCCGTCTGTGGATATATTATAGAGTTGCTGGGTTGTTACGAACAGCTTCTTTGGGTCATCAATGGCGTTAGCCTTGTAGGTTTCGAGCCACACATGTCGGTATATGCCCGAACCGCTATACCATCGGCAACTTGGCTGCCCCACATTATCGACCCTTACCTCCACCTCGTTCTGTCCATCCTTAACCAGTTTCGTGATGTCGATGTGGAATGGCGTATAGCCGTAGCCATGCCTTCCTGCCAACTGTCCGTTGATATATACCTCACAATTCTGATAGACACCATCAAAATGAAGTTTCAAAGCATCGCCCTGTTTCAATATGGGTGCGGTGAACGTCTTCCTGTAGCACCCATATCCCGCGGGATAATATCCCCCGTCATTGCCTGTCGGAGCATCAGCTTTCGGGGCATGATGGATGTCCCAGTCGTGTGGTAGGTCAACTCGCTGCCAGTTCCCCTTGTTTTCCGAGAATTGCCAGCCTAAATCAAAGTTTTGCCTTATGCTTTGTGCATGAACGAAAAGAGGAGCCAATGCTGTCAATGCTCCTGTGATAATATACTTATAGCTTTTCATCATTATATTGTTAATATATCATATGGCGACAAAGATACAAATAAATAACAGAACAATTATAACTTTCGTACTTAAAAATGTTTAAAACTACACTTTTACGTCCTGAATAATTTAATTGCCCCACTCTTACGTCCTTTAAAAAGTGTCCAAATAATAAAAAAGCAGAGTCACTTCCTGCCTGCTCACGACCTGCAAATAAGAAAACTTGCAAAATAACTTAAATTCTTTGTAAATATGACAAAAAGCCAACCTGTCTATTGACAGGAAGCAATCTTCCAGGTACTGGAGGTAACGGCGACGACGGTGGCACAGCCAACATCTTCCATCTCCCACGAATACTGTGCTGTATCAATAATCTGACAGATACGGCTCACGAGGAACGGGTAGCCAGAGGTATAGTCGCGAATCATCTGAGCCACAAACTTTTCGTCAAAGTCCAATCCATGGTCAGCCTTGTATTCTGCAAGCATTCCCGCTATGCCGTCAGCCGAAAGGCTCATATCGACATCGAAAGGAACGGCAATATTCCATGGGCTATTATATTGGTGCTGATCCTCAGGACGCATCTTCAGTTTGAGGTTCTTGATGTCGTAAACGCCGGCAAGGATGATGGACTTGAATGTTGGAACTACATTCCTCCTTAGATACATTCCACGAAGCAGACCTAAGAATTTGATGAAAGACACATGATGTGGAATCGGAAATACCTTCAAAGCTGATTTGGAAGATACAATATTCATCTGAGAATTGGTTGCTGATAGCCTCCAATGTGGTAGTCTTGCCATACTGCCTACCACGGTTGATACAGAAATACTCACCATTGGCAACCATCTTGCGGATGATTTCCAGACGCTCGGTTATGTCCACCATATAATGCTCGTTCGGGCGACAAGTGTCCGCTGTATTGAATCTTTTCATATATATTAACAACGAATGTCCGACATGATTATTTATGATTCCATTTGGCAAAGATAAACAAAAAACTCTATACACGGATAATTATCGCGTGATATTTATGGGATTTTAACACAGCAAGTACCTCATAGCCGCACAGCTGGCATCGTAGAGTCTTCTTGCTTGACATACCATCACTCCGTTATACCGAACATTGTTTCAATCATCCTAATTCCGCTCTCTGTTCGGAAGATGTTCCTGCGCACTGCACGTATGGCATTCATCAGGTCCTTCCTGTTCCTGTAGTTTGCCATTCTGATACCCATACTTCTGTTCAGTAGTCAAACTGTGTGTCTTCGAGTTCCTCAAACTCATGGATGAGTGCCTCGTCGATGACGATTTTCTGGTTGGCTTCGCCTTCCTCCTCCTCGCAAGGCATAGCCCAAGCGAGCTTGGGTCTCTGCTCTTGCTTCGTTTGTCGGTTGCCATCCATTCGTGGAGCCTTGTACTCGTGTTCGCCGATGCGTTCTTTCAGGAAGTCCGTCATCTTGAAGTGAGGATTGCCGAGCAGGGCAGGGATGCCCACAACGGGTGATATCATCTGCGCAAGGAAAGCCCCGCAACTATTGCCATAGGACAACTGCCTGTGGCAAAGAATCCATGTAGGAATAATATCTTGTTCATATCTTACCTGAGTTGAGAGGCTGACCTACCTCTTTCATTGTTGCCAATACTTTTTCTTTTTTACAATTTCATTATGTCATCTTCTGACAGCCCTGTTGCCTTTATGATGTCGGCAATGCTTAAGCCCATAGCCTTCAGGTTCTTGGCTGTTAACAAAATACCTTCTGCACGGCCTTCTGCTCGGCCTTCTGCTCGGCCTTCTGCACGGCCTTCTGCACGACCTTCCATTTTGGCGGTGTAAAACACGTCGTTTTGCACCATGATGTCGTCCATGTGGGCGTCGTATGCCCGGCGCTCCTTGTCGTTCATTGTCATGTACAGAAGTTTCTGGCGGGCTTCCCTTAGTCCTGGTGTTGAGGTGTCGTCCTTGATACGGTTGTTCTTCAGATAGTCGAGCCATTCCTCTATCGGGGTGGTGGCCACGCTGTTGAACTCGTTCACGCGGATGATGTAATACTCGGGGAATATGTCTTCGGGTACACGCATGCGGAGTTCGTCGGCTTCCTTGGTGTTTATCTCAAGACGGTCGTTGGTGTGCACACCTGTAAAGACTGTTTTGCCATGATAGAGATAGTCGCTGCCCTTGCCAAGGTCGAAGTAGAGGATGTTGATAGAATAAACCTTCTTCACCTTGTCGTACATCTCGCCTATCTCGATATGTTCGGTGATGGCTTTCGACACTCCGTAGAGCATTCGCTGTAGGAAATAAAACTGGCGCGTGAGCTGCACCTCGACGATTATGATTTCTCCCTTGTCATTCTTGGCCTTGATATCGACACGGTTGTACTTGTCGCTGGCAGTCTCCTGATTGCCCTCGCTCTCAAGCAGTTCCTCTATCTTCACCACCTCGCCTGTC
>JBJEAY010000757.1:0-4771 GCA_051869575.1 Prevotella sp.
ATTACATTAGAAAGTTCCTCGATGATGTCGGCTGCCACTTCCTCCTTGCTCTTTTTCGGAAATACCTTGGAGCCATTGCGTGAGATGATCTTGATTTGATTCTCGTCGCTGCGGAAGCAGGTGCCCTCGTTGCGCAGGGAGTTGAGAACAATGAAGTCGAGGTTTTTTCTTTCGAGCTTCGACATGGCATTGTTGTCCTCGTCGTTGGTCTCAAGAGCAAAGCCCACGAGCGTCTGTCTGTCGCTTTTTTTCCTTCCAAGTTCGGCGGCAATGTCGTGAGTGGGAGCGAGCCGCAGGACGAGGTCGTCCTTCTCGCGCTTTATTTTCTTGTCGGCAACATGGTCGGGACGGAAGTCGGCCACGGCAGCGCACAGGATGGCTGCATCGCACGAGGGGAAGTGGGCCACGGCGGCATTATACATCTCCTCGCAGCTCTCCACATCAATACGAGTGATGCGGCTGTTGGCAGTGGAGAGAGCCACAGGACCGGCTATCAGCGTCACCTCGGCACCTTTGGCGGCACACTCCTCGGCAAGGGCAAAGCCCATCTTGCCACTTGAGTAATTGCCAATGAAGCGCACGGGGTCAATCTTCTCGTAGGTAGGACCGGCGGTAATCATAATACGCTTGCCTTGAAGCGGTTGGGGAGATTGGTCGAAGTAATTGTCGAGCGCGTCAACAATCACTTCGGGCTCCTCCATACGTCCCTTGCCTTCGAGTCCGCTGGCAAGAAATCCGCTTTGAGGTTCGATGATGATATTGCCGTATGACTTTATGGTCTCCATATTGCGTGACGTTGACGGATGGCGATACATGTCGAGGTCCATTGCCGGAGCCACGAACACCGGAGCCTTCATCGACAGATAGGTGGTGATGAGCATGTTGTCGGCAATGCCGTTGGCCATCTTGCCAAGCGTGGCAGCAGTGCAAGGGGCGATGAGCATGGCATCCGCCCATAGTCCGAGATCGACATGACTATGCCACGTGCCGTCGCGCTGTGAAAAAAAATCGCTTATCACGGGTTTACGGGTAAGCGTGGAAAGGGTGAGGGGAGTGATGAACTCCTTGCCCGAAGGAGTTATCACCACTTGCACCTCGGCACCCCTTTTTACAAGGCCACGAATTATATAGCAAGCCTTGTAGGCTGCTATAGAACCCGTGATGCCAAGAACAATCTTCTTACCTTTCAGCATATTAAATCATTCTGCTCTCGCGCAGTCGGATGCGCGTGAGAACTTGTTTTGTATTATTTGTAAAGTCGCCGCCAAGCATCCAACTGAAATAGCCGGAGTCGTAGCGCAGCACGGCTGCCACTTCCTCGCCTTTGTGCTTGCCGAAGTTGAACACCTCGACGCGCACGGGATTGCCATCCTTGTCGAGCACGGTCTGACCGTTTGCATCCTTTTTGTCGGCCCAGATGATACGTCCCGCAAAATCCACGTTGTCGTTCTGTTTGGAGAATTCGGCGAGGGCGTCCATGTCGTTGGCAAGACAGCGCTCGGGGTCTTCCTGATTCTCAGGTCGATACATGTCGAGCTGTCCCTGCAGCACCCTGTATGTAGCCTCGGTGTCCTGGTCGGCGCGGTGAGCCTCGAAATCGTCTTCCATCTTGCGTCCGCAATAGAACTTGTAGGCTGCGGCGAGATTGCGGCGTTCCATCTTCTTGAAGATGGTGCAGGCGTCGATGAGTCGGCATTTAGAGAAGTCGAAGTCGATGCCGGCACGCAGGAATTCCTCGGCGAGCATGGGGATGTCGAAGAAGTTGGAGTTGAATCCGGCGAAGTCGCAGCCGGTGAACTCCTCGTTGAGCTTGGCAGCCACCTGCTTGAACGTCGGTTTGTCAGCCACGTCGGCATCTTTGATACCGGTGAGTTGTTCCACTACCTCGGGGATATGCTTCTCGGGGTTGATGAGCATGTCGCCTCGTGTTTCCTTGCCGTCGGGATACACCTTAATATATGATAATTGTATCACGCGGTCGTTGACCATGTCAAGGCCGGTGGTCTCGAGGTCAAATATGACCAATGGTTTCTGAATATTGAGTTTCATTTATCTTTCAATTTTCAATAATCAATAATCATCAATCAGTTAATCATTGATAAGCATCGGCATCATCAGCATGAGGACATCCTGATCCTCGGGCTGTTCCGTCGGAACAACGAGACCGGCGCGACTGGGGTCGGCAAGCTGGATGTTAACCTCCTGAGATTCGAAATTGCTGAGCACCTCAACAAAGACGGAGCCCTTGAAACCGATGCTCATCGGGCGACCGTTATACTCGCATGAGATACGTTCGGTGGCAGTCTTGTTGAAGTCGAAGTCCTCGGCGTCGAGCTGCATGATACCGCCTTCGATATGGAAGCGGATGAGGTTGGACGCGTCGTTGGAGAACGGTTGCACGCGCTTGATGGCTGCAAGCAGTCCCTCGCGATCCACAATGGCCTCATTGGTGTTGTTCTGCGGGATGACCGAGTTGTAGTTGGGATACCTGCCCTCGATGAGACGGCAGTTGAGAGTGCTGTTGTTGAAGAGGATGAGGGCGTTGCGGTCGTCGAATCTCATCACCACCTCGCTGTCATCCTTCAGCAGCATGCCCTTAAGCAGTGAAGCCGGTTTCTTGGGAAGGATGAATGCGGCAGGCTGGTCGGTCTTGATAGAGAACAGGCGGTTGCGCACTAACTTGTGGCCGTCGCTGGCAACCACCGTGAGGCACTCGTGCGAGGCGTCGAAGTATATACCGTTCATCACGGGGCGCAGTTCCTCCTGAGCCGTGGCGAAGATGGTGCGGTTGATGTTCTCAGACAGTTGACTGCTCTTGATGACTATCTCGTGGGCAGCGTCGCTGACACCCTGTGGCTGGGGGAAATTGTCGGCCGACTCGATGGGCAGGGCGAAATGTCCGTTGAGATAGGACACCTTGGCTGTGTTGGCCGACTTGTCAACCTCGAAGGTGATAGGTTGCTCGGAGAAGCCTTTCACTGCGTCGAGGATGTAATGACTGTCGATAGCAAAAGAATCGTTGGCATCACATTCCGTCAGTTCGAGCGGTGTTGACAGCCAGTTCTCACCGTCGGAGGCAGTGAGATGGAGAACATTGTCTTCTGTTCTGAACACGAAGCAACCCAATATAGCAATAGGGTTCTTGCTGTTGATAACCCTTGACAGGGCGGAAAGTTTGCTGCTTAATGCAGTGCTGGATAATGTAAATCTCATGAGTTTGTATGATTTTTGTTTTTTATTTCTCTAAATTGACTACAAAAATACAAAATATTTGGCATTGTAGCAAAAATATTAGCCAAAAAGTTGCATAAATTAAAACTAATTTGTACTTTTGCGGTAGAATTGAGCAAAAATCACAATTTATATACAAAATAATTATGGAAATTACAGGAAAAATTATCGCCGTACTTCCGGCGCAGGGTGGCGTTTCACAGCGCACAGGTAATCAATGGAAATCACAGGACTATGTGATCGAGACACACGACACATATCCCAAGAAGTGTTGTTTCCGTGTTTTCGGCGAAGAGAAAATTAACCAGTTTAACATCCAGTTGGGTGAAGAAATGACAGTGTCGTTTGATATAGACTCACACGAATATCAGGGCAGATGGTTTAATGATGTTCGCGCATGGGCGGTTAACCGCAATGTGCAGGTGCCTGGTGCAGCTCCCGTAGCTGGTGCAGCCCCTGTAGCAGGCGAGGCACCCGCTGCAGCTCCTGCCGCCGAAGCTCCTTTCCCTCCACAGCAGCCAGCGGCCGAGGGTAGTGCTGATGACCTGCCGTTCTAAATCGCGGAGCGATTTAGAAATTAAAAAATTAAAGAATTAAATATTAAAGAATTAAAAAATTAAAGTTCCTTTCAGGGCTAAAAAAAGAAGGCTGCGTAAATGGATGCGCAGCCTTCTTTAATTTTTTAATATTTTAATTCTTTAATTTCAATTTGCGCCGAAGCGCAAATTGAATTATTCACTCCAGTCCATCTTGGTCTGGCGAACGTAGGTCTTGTAGCGCTGCTGAGCCATCTTCTGTGCCTCGGCAAACAGCTCCTCAGCCTCGTCGGGATAAGCCTTCTTCACTGAGAGGTAGCGCACCTCACCCATGAGGAAGTCATGGAACTTGCTCCAATCCGGCTCCTTAGAGTCGAGAGAGAACGGGTTCTTACCCTCGGCAGCGAGCTGCGGGTTGAAACGCCACAAGTGCCAGTAACCGCACTCTACGGCACGACCTTCCTCAGCCTGGCTCTTACCCATGCCGCCCTTGGCCTTCAGACCGTGGTTGATACATGGAGCATAGGCAATGATGAGTGACGGTCCGGGATATGCCTCAGCCTCGCGGATGGCCTTGAGGCACTGAGCCTGGTCGGCACCCATGGCAATCTGAGCTACATATACATAACCGTAGGTAGTGGCAATCATACCGATGTCCTTCTTCTTGATACGCTTGCCCTGAGCGGCAAACTGTGCGATGGCACCAAGAGGAGTGGCCTTAGAAGCCTGACCACCGGTGTTAGAATATACCTCGGTGTCGAGTACGAGGATGTTAACGTCCTCACCACTTGCGATAACGTGGTCGAGACCGCCGTAACCGATGTCGTAAGAAGCACCGTCACCACCGATAATCCACTGGCTGCGCTTTACGAGATAGTGGTCGAGAGTCTGAAGCTCCTGGCATACAGGGCATCCCTTGGCTGCGCTCTCGGCAATCAGCGGCTTCAGCTTAGCAGCTGCTGCCTTGGATGCATCAGCGTCGTCCTTGGCTGCAATCCACTCGC
>JBJEAY010000758.1:0-4768 GCA_051869575.1 Prevotella sp.
CCATGGCTACAATTGCTGCAAAAGTACGTAATAATCAACATATTACCAAATGTTACCACATTTTTATGAGGGAGTTGCTTTTATCCTTAGATGTCCTTCAATGACAAGGCATTCAACTGGATTTTATATTTTGCGAAGTCCTTTTGTGGAAGGGCTGCTATCTTGTTTTCCAAAACGGCCATGCTGATTTTCCGCTCGTTACGCTTCACTTCTGCAATCATGCCAGTGTTATTGAACTCATTGACGGCTATGAGGTCAAGCTCGTTCTCTCCACGCTTGTCCCACCAGTTGCCAACTCGGGTGTATTTGCCGCTCTCCATGACCTTGGTATGAAACCATCGTTCGAGGGTGCGGCCAGTAAATTGTTCGTAGTTTTCCGTGACATACTGTTGGAGCAATGCCGTCTGTCCTGACTCAATCAAATCCTGATGCGGATAGATGAACCTAAACCAGAAGCGCAGGTAACAGTCGTCAATGCTCCATCTTATGTTTCTTGCCCCCAGTTTGCTGAACATGGGGGTCTTTTTGGATATGAATGAATAATCGTCGCATAGGTTGCTAAGATATGCGCCAGAATTCTTGCCAATCACACTGTCTATCTCACTTTGCGTTGTCATACCCGCCGCAATGAGTTGCAGAATGCTGAAGTATGTGCCATAGTCGCGTCCGAATTCAGACACCAGCAGTTCTATGCCTTCCGTAATGAACGGAGAATCGGGAGTTGTGGCATATTTCAGCATTTTAGCGCATGTCGTTGCCTTGGCATCCATCAGAAGTGCCACATACTTTGCCACTCCTCCTGTCAGCATATAAAGGCACAGCAAATCGTCGGGCTTGAAATTCGGATTGTGGTCTTGCAGTATGAGACGTAGTACATCCGTTCGGAACGGGTTCAGACGTATTTCGGAATCGCGACGCCCATACAGAGGCTCGTCACTGTTCTCGAATATCCGTTTCATCATCGAATAGATTGAACCGCAAAGAATAAGGTTGACAGTCGTCGAGTCCTTATGTCGGTCCCATATATCCTGTATCTCGCTTGGTATTGCCTTATTGATACTGAGTACGTTCTGGAATTCATCGATAATCAGGGTGTAGTGGTTGCCCAGCCCATACATCATGAGTTCCTCAAACAATGCGCCAAAGGAATTGACCGTGCCGTGTATGTGCATTCCCAATTGCCTCTCGGCTTGCTGCTGAAACTTCTTGCAAAGCATCTGCTCATTGTCCTTAGACACATATAGATATAATGATTTCTGTCCTTCCGCACTTTTCAGAAGAAGGGAAGTCTTGCCGATGCGCCGGCGACCAATCATCGTGGTCATCATAGAGTGTGATGCTGATTGCTCCCAGTTTTTGTTAAGCGTATTCATCTCATATTCACGGTCATAGAATTCCATATTCAAATTATTTAATTGTTATTAATTTAACGGCCATTAAATTAATAGCCGTTACAAAGGTAGGATAAAAGAATCAAATATCCAAGGATTTGGTCAAATAATTATCTTTTATTAACCTTTTTTGCCCTATTCAGTTTACATTCTGTTCTTTGCATCCTGACCTGCTCCCGTTCCTTTATACTTGCTGTTTGCCGTATTGAAACGATATGACAGGCGAAGCTGAACGCATGGAGAATAGTATTGATTGTTCTGGCTGTGGATGAATGTGCCATAGTCGGTGCTTATGCGTTCCTTGGTCTTGTTCAGGATGTCATTCCATGCAAGACGGACGTTGAGCGCATCGTGCTTGAGAAACGACTTGCTGACTGCAAGGTTAAGACGGTGGGTAGGCTTGGAAAACTTGTACATCACATTGTCATAGGGTGACATTTGGTTATTTTCCTATTTGACGTAACAACATTGTAATAAGTTGCAAAGATATGTAGGGCTGCAAATGGAGTCAGAATGGGAAAATCATCGGCAGCACGACAGTCATCACAATGCCCATGATGACCTGAAGTGGCAGTCCTACCTTGATATAATCCTTGAAGGTATAGTTGCCCGCCTGCATCACGAGCGCATTGGGCGGAGTGGAGAAGGGTGAGGCAAAACACATGCTGGCGCCGAGGGTGACGGCAAAGAGCATGGGCAGCGGACTGATGCCTAATTCCGTAGAGGCACTCATGGCTATCGGAGCCATCAGCACTGCTGTGGCTGTATTGCTGATGAACATCGTGAGCAGGGATGTGGTGAAGTAGATGCCACAGAGCAATGCCATGGGACCCACAGTGCCGAGCGAGGCTACAAGGGTGTGACTGACAAGGGTGGAGACACCGGTCTTCTCCAATGCCGTTGCCATCGGCATCATGGCGGCAATGAGAATGACGCTTTCCCAGTTGATGGTCTTGTAGGCGGCATCCACACTGCGGAAACAGCCGCACACCACCATGAGCAATCCTGCTGTCATCACCGCCGTTACAGGAGCCACGGGGATGACATCAAGAGCCATCACCGCCACCATCGCTAACATGATAACTGCAGCAAGCGGAGCCTTGTAGTCGAGTGTCACCTTCTCTGCCATCTCGCGCGGCTGACCGATGAGCAGCCAGTCGTCCTCCTCCTTATCTATCTTCATGATATGTTCCCACGTACCTTGAATGAGCAACGTGTCGCCTGCCTTCAGACGCAGTGTGGGCAGGTTGTCGGTGAGGTATTCACTGCTGCGCTTCACTCCGAGCACGTTGACGTTGTAGTGCTCGCGAAAACGGGAGTCGCTGAGCCTCTGTCCAACCAACCTCGATTCAGGCATGACTACAATCTCGGCTATGCCGATGTCGTAGAAGTTGATGCCCAGGGCGTGCTCGTGGTGCAGGCTGGCTATCGACGTGAAAGCCTTGATGTCCTCTTCTTTTCCTTGCAGATATATGATGTCATTGGCTTCGATGGTTGTGTCTTGTGTGGGCAGCGTCTGGCTGACGTTGCGGATGAGACCATGGTGGCGGGTTGTCTCCTTGCGTATCTCAATCACGTTGATGCCGTAGTCGGCTCGCAGGTTGAGCTGAGCCACTGTCTTTCCCACTATCATGCTTCGGGCATCCACTTTATAGGCGGTCGTGCCACCCGCCAGTTTGTATTCCTCCACAAGTTGGTCAAGTGTCTTGCCCTTGTTGCCATCGTTGTCCGTTGCCTTCTTTTTCAAGAATATCCGGCTGAGCGGCAACATAACCAATATGCCCACTGCAAGGCATATGACACCCACGGGCAGGAAGGAAAAGAACGACAACCCCTCGTAACCATGCTCGCGGAGTGCGGAGTCGATGACGAGGTTGGGCGGAGTTCCGATGAGCGTGAGCATGCCGCCCATACTACTGGCAAAGGCCAATGGCATGAGCAGTGTAGATGCGCTCTTGCGCGACTCGGCAGCCATGGACACCACGATAGGCATCATCAGTGCCACCGTGCCCGTGTTGCTGACGAAGGCTCCGATAACAGCCGTCACAAGTATCACAAGCAAAAAGAGCAGGGTGTCGTTGCCTCTTGCCAGATGCATGATCCTGTGACTGGCAGCTTTGGCAAGTCCCGTTTGTAATATCGCTCCACCCACTACAAACAACCCCACCATCATCACCACCACGGGATTGGAGAATCCCGCCAATGCCTCTGAGGGGGTGAGTATGCCGCAAAGCAACATCACAACCAATGAGCACAGGGCCACAATGTCAGCCCTGAGCCTTCCGGCGACAAACATCGCCATGGTCACGATGAGTATGATAATCGTCAGTGTCATGTGGCAAAAATTTTGCAAACGAGCGCAATGAGAGTTTACTCTCAATTGCCGAGTGCAGCTAAATTTTATGCAAAGATACAAAAATATCTGTTGCCAAGCAAGTTATTTACCGATTATTGGTAATTTTTAGATATATTTACCAAGGAAAAATATTCTCATTTGCTATATCACGAAGTTCACCGCCAAACCTTTTTCTTTCGACGAGATGTATGGCGAGAGAAGGAGTCTTTGTTTCGAACGTTTGGGAAGTAATGCTTTGGAGATTGTGGGATATAGCCAATAGGCTATCTCCACGCTCAGGATACCGATGCCTGCTCCTGCCAATACGTCGGTGAGCCAATGGCGGTTGTTGTACATACGGAAAAAGCCTGTGCCTGTGGCTACTGCATATCCTGCGACTCCTATCCACGGCGACACATGCCAGTACTCGCGGCGCAACACCTCAGCACCTACAAAGGCCGTGGCGGTATGTCCAGAGGGGAAAGAATTGAATGTGCTGCCGTCGGGACGTTGCACGTTTGACGTGTGCTTTATCGTGTTGACACTGATGCCCATCAATGCGTAGGCTGTTCCGAGGATGATGGTTTGGCCTATTGCGTCATGCTGTCCTTTCACTCCGCATATATTCAGTCCATAGATGGCAGCCGTAGGGGCATATTGACTGAAATCATCAATGCTTATTCGCTTATCAATACTCTCCTGCAATTCGTCTCTTATCTCGTGGTTCTGGTATATCAGCCAATGACTTTCCAGTCCTACTATACCCACGCCGATCAATGTTGACGGCACAACAACTCTCCATACGTTGAACTTGTATGGATTCACCGAGTCAGTCTTTTGTGTTTCACTTACTGCAAGCGAGTCCTGTGCCGCCACTTCCATAACAAAAACTGTCATCAATATCCCAAAAACAATCATTCTTCTCATATTCATATATCATTTATAAATGTATATAATAAAAAACATTCTTCCAACTGATTTATTGTTGAAAGAATGTTGATTTAACAGGATTGTAACATCTCAGTAATGCCATTTTATCAGA
>JBJEAY010000759.1:0-4759 GCA_051869575.1 Prevotella sp.
CCCAGAGAGATATGGTGTGGCGGAATTTGACAACGAGGGCAACTGCCTGAGCATTGAGGAGAAGCCCGAAAAGCCAAAGTCAAACTATGCAGTGGTGGGTCTGTATTTCTATCCCAATAGCGTGGTGGAGATTGCCAAGAACATCAAACCGAGTGCACGCGGAGAATTGGAAATCACGACAGTCAACCAGGTATATCTTGAAAAGGAACAGTTGAAGGTGTTGCCCTTGCAGCGCGGATTCGCATGGCTCGACACGGGTACGCACGACAGTCTGAGCGAAGCAAGTACATTTATCGAGGTGATTGAAAAGCGCCAGGGACTGAAGGTGGCTTGCCTGGAAGAGATTGCATACAAAAAGGGATGGATTAACATCGACCAGGTGCACGAGTTGGCAAAACCGATGATTAAGAACGGATACGGACAGTATCTCATGAGTTTGAAATAACACTTTATATTAAAAATGAAGAAACGTGATAAAAAAGACATCGAATGGGAGGATTATGACCTTTATGACATAGAAGATGAGGATGAATCGGCGTTAGATTTCAAGAGTATCATCGATTTGTTCCGCATCAACTGGAAAATATTCGCCCTATCGATGTTGGCATGCCTTGGCTTAGGTGTGTTGTTCCTGATAGTGAAGAGTCCTGAATACCAAGTCAATACGAAAATGCTGATAAAGGAAGATGGCAAGAAGATGACGGGTCTTTCGGGTATTATATCTGGAAACGCACTTCTGTCGAGCATGACCGACCTTGGTATGATATCGAGCAGTATCGGCGTGGATAACGAGATAGAAATCCTGCAGAGCAACATGCTGCTCAGAGAGACCATCATGGACTTGAAGCTATATACGGAATATCGTATGGACGCATTCATCAGGCCAAAATTCATATACAAGAAGCAACCTATCACTGTGGATATTGACAAATCCAGTCTGAAGAACATGGACGAAATTAAGCAGCCTATCAAACTGACAATATCCAAGGATGGAAACGGATACAAGATAAGCGGAAAAACTTGGACTAAGAAGAAAGAAAAAATGCCTTTTGAGGCATACGTGACAAAACTGCCTGCCACCGTAAAGACCTATGCCGGAACACTGACACTGAGCCATAACATTGAGGCCCTGGAACCGCTTACGGAGGAGAAGGACGAGCATGTCATTATCACTCCTGTGGTGACCACTATCAAGGCTTTCCTGAAAAAGCTGAATGTGGAGACTACCACAAAAAATACTACCATCCTTGCATTGTCGATTAATGACAAGGACGTGAAGCGTGCTGAGGATTTCATCTCGCAATTGGTGATTTGCTACAACCGTCAGGCTAATGCCGACAAGAACGAACTCGCCATGAAGACTGAGGATTTCGTGAACGAGCGTTTGGCTAAAATCGTGGACGAATTAGGCACAACTGAGGACAATCTTGAGAACTACAAGAAGAGCAATAATCTTGGTGACATCAAACTGGATGCAACAGCTACATACGAACTTAGCGGTGAATATGCCACCAGACAGGCTGATGTAAACACTCAGATTGAACTGATGAAATACTTGCGCCAGTATGTGGATGATCCAAGGAATAACTACCAGTTGATTCCTTCGAATATCGGATTGGGCGACAAATCGTCAACGGAACTCATAGCTTCATACAATGAAAACGTATTGATGAGAAACAAACTGTTGCGCACAGCTTCGGAATCTTCACCACAGGTGCAGACATTAACATCGACACTTGACGAACTGCAACGCTCAATACATATAGCATTGGCACAGGCAGCCAAGTCGGCTGAGATAAGAAAGCAGAATATTGACAAACAACACTCTCTTTATCAGTCGAAAATCAACAAGGCTCCTGCCCAAGAGCGTGCATTAACGGAAATCAGTCGCCAAACGGCCGTAAAGTCTGAACTTTACCTTATGCTGCTGAGCAAACGCGAGGAAAACTCAATATCACTTGCATCAACTGCCGACAAGGGAAAACTCGTTGACGAGATGGTGGACAAGGGTAAGGTGAGCCCGAAAGCCTCGGTCGTTCTCGCAGTGGCATTCATTCTCGGTATTGGCTTCCCGTTCGGCATTCTCTACCTGAAGCAAATGATGCGCAGCAAGGTGGAGGCACGCAAGCAGGTGGAGAGCCTCACTACTAAACCAGTGGTGGCTGACATACCTTTGAAAAACACCACGACACCTGTTGAGGATGCCATAAGAGCACTGCGTGCAAACATCCTACTGAACACGAAACCTGGAGAAAAGGTTATTCACATCACATCGGACGCTCAAGGAGAAGGAAAGACATTCTGTGCTGCAAACTTGGCAACATCCATCGCACTATTAGGCAAGAAGGTGATAGTTGTAGATACGGATATACGCAAGCCGTCACTTGCCACACAGTTAGGAATAGGTGAAAGTCATCAAGGATTATCATCGGTTCTCGCTATGCACAAAATCAACGAGACTGACGTGAAGTCGATTATACTTACATCTAAGAATAATGATACGCTTGATATTCTACCAGCAGGAGATGTTCCAACCAATCCCGCAGAACTCATAGCATGCGGAAAGATTGATGATGTAGTCGAGATACTGAAAAACATCTATGACTATATCATTATCGACTCTACATCGCTTAACAATGATGCTGACGCTATATATATTAATAAGGTGGCAGACTACACCTTGTATGTAGTGCGTGCCGACGTGACAACCAAGAAGAACGTAGAGGCAATTGACCAACTCGCAGAAAATGGCAGACTGAAGAATATCAATGTGGCAGTGAACGCTATTGACTTGTCACAAAAGAAATATAAGTACCAATATGGTAAGTAAAATCATCAAATCACTGTGTATGGTACAGCTGGCGATATTATTCGCCAGCTGTAGCAATATGCAGAATGTTGCATACATAAAGAATTACGAATCCTATCAGGCTGACACCACCCGTACCCAATACGAGATGAGATTCCAGCCTAAGGATGTCGTAGATGTACTCTTTTTCCAACCGGAAGACCAGTCGGTAGTGCTACCGATGGCACTTCAGGCGCCTGCTGTAATCAAAGCTGACAATCCCACTCTTGTTGGCAGCAGCCAAAGCGTGTCATATATCATCGACAATGAAGGCAATATCGAAATACCTCTGTTGGGTAAAGTGCACATTGCAGGAGAGACAAAGAAGAGCGCAGAAGCAATCATCAAGGAGAAGGCATATAAATATATACGTCGTGACAGAGACTTATATGTCAATGTCTCTTTATGCGAGTTTCCCATCACCGTTGACGGTGAGGTGGCAAAACCTAACGTGTTCAATATTCCAAGTCAGAGAGTGAACATTTTCGAGGCATTGGCAATGGCTGGAGACATCAAGATAACAGGCAGAAAAGACAACGTTATGATACTCAGACTGGAAGCAGACGGGACGAGAACCGTGCATCGACTCGACATGACGGACGTGAACGTGATCAACTCGCCCTACTATTACCTGCAACAGCGTGACATCGTGTATGTGGAGCCTACCGACCTGCAAAAGCAGGAGAAATATTTCGGCAACATGACTAATGTGATGATTAGCGGTGTGTCAGTGGCAGTGAGTATCGGATCGCTATTATTCCAAATCTTAAACTAAACAGAACATAATATGAAAAAAGACACTAAAGAACTATTCGTTCCTGGAAGACTTTGCCTCTTCGGTGAACACTCTGACTGGGCAGGTAAATACCGCACAATGAATGCCGACATAGTGGCTGGTGCTGCTATTGTCTCGGGTATTGAACAGGGTATATATGCCACGGTGGAAAGAGACTCGCATTTTTCCGTCACTTCAACAGCTCCAGAGATCAAATCTCTATGGCAAGACTTCTCATGCAGAATGGATGCACACGAACTGAAGGACATTGCCAAGAGCGGCTCGTTTTTCTGCTACTGTGCCGGTGTCGCTTCATATATGCTTGAATGGTATAAGGTAGGGGGAGTGAAGATTAACATCACCAAAATGACACTGCCAATAAAGAGCGGACTGTCGTCATCGGCAGCTATCTGCGTACTTGTAGCAAGGGCATTTAACCTGATGTATAATCTCAACCTGAGCACGATGGGCGAAATGAATATCGCCTACTGGGGTGAACTACGCACCAGCAGCAGATGTGGACGTCTCGACCAGGCGTGCGCTTTTGGAGTGCATCCGGTATTGATGACTTTTGATGCCGAGGAGGTGGAGGTGAAGAACTTTAATATAAGGGAAACACTGCACTGGGTGTTCTCTGACCTCAATGGAACCAAGGACACCATAAAAATCCTTACTGACCTCAACAAGGCTTTCCCGTTTGCTGAGGGTGAAAGGGAAAAGAATGTGCAATACGCATTGGGAGAACTAAACCAGAAAACCGTCAAGGAAGCAATCACACTGATGGAGGAAGGACGGGTGAAGGAACTCGGAGAATTGATGACAAAGGCGCAGGCTGACTTTGACAAATATATCACCCCAATGTGTCCAAGCCAACTCTCATCACCAAAACTGCACGAGATATTGACTGACGAAAGAATAAAGGAGTTATCTTATGGAGGTAAGGGCGTAGGCTCTCACGGAGACGGATCGGTGCAGTTCCTTGCAAAGTCAAAGGATTGTCAGACTGAAATGGTGGAATACCTAAAGTCGTTGGGACTGCACGCATACGGCCTAACCATCGAACCGAAACATACGATAAGAAAAGCCATTATACCCGTGGCAGGTTTCGGTACAAGACTCTATCCCGAGACTCGATA
>JBJEAY010000760.1:0-4753 GCA_051869575.1 Prevotella sp.
TTAAATTAAAGAATTAAAATATTAAAATATTAAAGAATAAGAAATTATGAAGAAAAAATATATTAAGCCTGAGATGCAGGTGTATGAAGTGGGAACTCAGCAGTTGTTGGCTGGTTCGGGAGTGGATTATTATAGCGGCGATGCTCCCGATGATAGGAATGACGGTATGTGGTGACAACTGTCACTGCGTGTGATTAAAATAGCCACACAGTTTTTTTATTAATAAATTATATTTATGGAAAAAAGTTTAAAAAAGGCAATCAGTGTCACAAGGTTGGTGCTGATGAAGTATGACGGGCTTTTCCCCAGAAGGAGAGAGGCCGTACAGGATGCGCTGCACAAGCGCAACGGGATTTTTAAAAGAGCCTAAGATGATGAACTTCGTAAGTCGGATGTTATCAATCTGACCCAGTTTATCTATCTCAACGATGCAATTTGTAGAGAACTTTCAAAGCGTGATGCCTCAGGCAGCGAACTGCTGAAATGGCTTAACGCAGTCAGGAAAGAGTTAACAAGAACTGAATTATCTTGAAAATAGGTTAAATGTGTCCCCGCCGGGGACACATTCTTTTTTTATCCACGCTTTATTCGTAGTTTTGCCACAAAAAAGGATATGGGACGTAAACAGACAGTGAATATTGCCTTTTTGGGAAGCCTGATGAGGCAATGGGAGAATAACAGGAGTATCACACACGCAATGCAGATAAGACTCATGAAACTGCTGCTTGGCACTGATGTGAACCTTCTGATGGACGCGCAGGGCAGATACCCTGCAAGTAACTTCAACATGATAGCGTTGGCACTTAGGTGTCATTCGCCCAAGCAACTTGTGAATGCCGTTGTCGATAGTGGAGTTTTTGCCGTTGAACACTGCGAGCAGGCGGATATGAACAGCTACGGAATACGGTTTTTTGCCTCACCTTTATACTACGTAGATGCCGCTGCGGAGGTAAAGGAGGACACTCCGAAATCGAGCCCAAAATCGAGCCCAAAATCAAGCCCAAAATCGAGTCCGAAATCCGGGCGCAATATTAGTATTATAAATAATACTGATAGTATTTCTGTTCTTTCAGAAAGAATCAACGAGCATGTCGTTGATGAGTTTGTCGAGGACACACTCACTAATCGGCGGTATCTGTTTGATGACATCTTGAAGCAGCTGAAGGCACCCTCGAACGACTTCTCGCAGCAGTTCGACCAACGGCAGGCTGAGGATGTGGTGAACGTGCTCATGCGCCACACCATCACCAAGTATTTCAAGGCCAACTACGAGCGTCTCGCCAAGATGGACATGACCGCGCGCACGGCATGGCTCACCAACCTGCTGCACAGCAAATATATCAAGGCGATGCTCGGGCAGACGATAACGATATGCCGCGCCTCGTGGCGCAAGGTGGAGCGCACACGGGCAAAGAAGCAGCAGGAGCAGGAGCGCGCCCGCCGCCCGCTGAGTGCGTACGAGTGGATGACAGAAGACGGGCAGCGGCTCTACGACAACACGATTGACCGCCAGGTGGAGGTGATACCGCCCGACGCGCCGCCACGCCCCGGCGACAACTGGCGATGGAGCAGGATGAAGCACGAATGGATAGAGATGAAGCAGAGACATGGAGATAACGAGTAACGACTACTACCAGTTGCCGCAGCGACTGCTCGCACCGCTCACCCTCGTGGGCGAGAATGACGCAGTGAAGGCATTGATGGAGCGCAGGGGCATAGAGGAGCGCCTGTATGACTACCGCTGCCGTGCCGCCGTGCACAACTTCGGACCGCTGCAGACCGACGCCCTGTGCTATGTGACCACCGTGGGCAGTAAGGCAGTGGCCATGTGCTTCGAGGCAGCCACAACGGGCGACATCGACCGCGTGAGGCTCGACGACGACGCCCTGCCCCCGGTGCCCTTCAACATCGACTGCCTCAATCCCGACTATCTGAAGGCTCAGCCCGACACGCTCATCATCACCAACACCGAGCGCGACTGCCTCACGCTGATGGCATGCGGATACCCCTTCACCATAGCCATCCACGGCGGCAAGGACAGCGACCCCGAACGCTCGCTAAAGCCCTTCAGGCAGTGGCTCGACCCCCTGAAGCGAGTGATAGTGTGCTGCGACAACACCCACGCCGGTCGCACCATGCGCAACAGCCTGAGGCAGTTGTTGTCGCGCGACTACAGTGTGGGCATGGTGCGGCTCGACGTAGCCCTCGACTTCACCTCGCTCTACGTGGCAGGAGGCAAGGAGGCTGTGCAGCGCACAATA
Source organism: Prevotella sp. (assembly GCA_051869575.1). Classification (GTDB taxonomy): domain Bacteria; phylum Bacteroidota; class Bacteroidia; order Bacteroidales; family Bacteroidaceae; genus Prevotella. The sequence goes on from JBJEAY010000760.1 coordinate 2,262, forward strand.
GTCACCACGCGCTTCACCACCAGCAGCGAGATAGTGTTTGTGGGCACCAGGACGGCAGGAGTGAAGGAGGTGCTGCGCGGCAATTACGACCACGGATTTCCCACGGGCATGGGTCCGCTGACCGACCGCCACCTGATGCTCACCGACGAGGGCGGACTGATAGTGGTGACGGGCAAGCCCAACTGCGGCAAGACCGACTGGTGCCGCTGCCTCACGGCAAGACTGATGTGCTCAGAGCGACGGTTCAACGTGTGCTTCTGCTCGTTTGAGGAACCCAACAAGGACAAGCACGTGGCGAGCTTCGTGCGCCTCGTCACTGGCGAGAGCCACACCGAGGACATGGACGACACGCAGATGGACAACGCGCTGCTCTACCTCGACGCCCACATGGTGAATCTCGACATGGGCACCACAGCGCCCACACCGTCGAACATCATGCGCCTTGCCGACGAGGCATCGAGGCTGCGCAGAGTGCACATGTTGTATATCGACCCCTATCTCTATCTTGAGCCCGACCGCCCCACCGAGAACGAGACGCAGCAAATCAAGCAGATGCTCACCTCGCTGCAGGCGTGGGCACGGCGCAGAAGGGTGTGGGTGGCAGTGGTGGCCCATCCGCGCAAGTTGCAGAAGGACGCTGCGGGCAAATACGAGGAGGTGGATGAATACACCGTGTCGGGCAGTGCCCACTGGGCCAACGTGTGCGACTTTCTGCTGTCGGTGAAGAGGGTGTTCCCCCAGGAGCTCGCCGACGACGATGCCGGCAGTGCCAACCCCTCCTACACGGTGGTGAGCGTGCTGAAGGTGCGCGACCAGGAGATATGCCACACGGGCCGAATGTACTACATCCGCATGGCGAGCGGCAGATACGTGGAGATGAAGGGCGAGAAGGAGTGCCAGGACCATTTGCGCAAAACAATAATCCACGGCACCGACTTGGCGGCACCGTGGATTGATGTCAGATAGAGGAATATTCGGATGCAGCCCCGAAGCAGGGGCACTCCTTCTGCGGATTGAGGTCGTGATGGCCGAGGATGAAGGCGCGCGGATAGCTCTTCTTGAGCTCGCGAAGCAGTGCGAGCATTGCGCCCCTCTGGGGCATGGTGCGCGTGTCCTTCGGCAGTCCGTTGGCATCGAGTCCGCCCTCGTAGCATATTCCGATGGAGTGGGCGTTGTGCCCCTTGCAGTGGGCACCTATGCGATCGACGTCGCGTCCCTTGTGTATCTCGCCGTCGCGCGTGATGTAGTAGTGATAGCCGATGTCGCTGTACCTACGGTTGTGGATGTGGTCGTGGCGGCATGCCTCGAAGCCGTACTCACGGTCTTCGCGCGTGGCGGAACAATGAATGACGATAAGTGTGATAGTTCTCATGTGTTGTTGTGTTTTTCATGGGTTGATGCAGCTGGTGATTCCGAATGCCGTCCCCAGGGCGGCAATAGCCGCCGTGAGGATGTTGTAGGCAATCTTAACCAGTCTGCGCTTCAATAGTGGAGACATGGATTAAAAAGATTAAAGGGTTAATGACTCAGTTGCACCGACTACTCGTAGTAGTCCTCTTCTCCGTCAGAGGTGCTGCCGCCGCCTCCACCGTCAGATGGGTTCTCGGTGTCGCTGCCGCCTGTAGGAGTGTTGTCACCGGTGGGCGTGTCGTCGATGACGGTGCCCTCGCCGTAATACTTCACCTCCTTGAGCTGCGAGTCGAGGAAAAGGCGCGTGGTGCTGAGGTCGCCGGTGGCACGTGCGAGGAGTCGGAGTCCATCTACATTCTTCTGCACCGAATAGTCCTTCTGGTTCTCGGCACCAGTGCCCTTGATGCCGACAGAGAAGAGCGCGAGGTTGTCGAACTTCACCTTCTTGCCCTCAAGCAAGAGTTCCTTGGTGCACTTGACTGCGTCGCGGAGCACACCGAGGATGGTGCCTTGCGAATAGGGGCAGTTGTGACTATGCATGTGCTCGGAGAGAGCCTCGAGGTTGAGGGTTTCGTCACTTGCCGCCCTGGCGAACCACAGGCCCTGGAGATTGCCCTTGGCCTGCCACTGATAAAGATAATAACGAATCATACGATAATGATGTGTTAAAGGGTTAATAATGTTGTGTGATTCAATTCACAATGCAAAGATACAACATTGCGGAGGCGCATTGGTGAGTTATAGGATATAATAGGATATAATATTGGTTTTCAATAAGTTAAATGTAAAATTAGAGAAAATGAGACAACAAGAATTCAAAATCCGGACGTATGGGCGCATGGAGTTGGCGCAGACGTATTTCCCGACGTTGCTTGCCTTGTCGGCATGGAACAAACTGAAGAGGTGGATAGACAACTGTCCGCAGTTGAAGAAGAGGCTTGCCGAACTGACCGACAATCCTAAGGCTCGCACCTGGACGCCGCGCCAGGTGGAGGCGATAGTGGAGATGTTGGGGGAGCCTTAGGACGTAGGGTGTTCAAAATTGTCTATATCAACGAGACATTTTTTCAACCTGTATGATT
>JBJEAY010000761.1:0-4740 GCA_051869575.1 Prevotella sp.
AGGACTTCAAGGAAAAAGTGAATTACGACATATATCAAATTGGTTTCAAATTATTCTATGGCAAAGAAAGAGAATAAACAACAGGAAGCTTCGAGATTGGATGAGATCCTTGGCTACATAAAGGGAACAAGGCAGGAGGATGTAAAACTGCATTTCATCACGCGAATCCTGAAAGAAGGGGTAAAAAAGCGAACAAAAACGCTCGACAAGTATGTATTCAGGGTTTATCAGATTGATGTGGATGATGAGATACGCAAGTATTTGTATGAACAATCTGTAAATGAACTGGAAAGGACTGTCGAAAAGGGCTATTCTCTTATTGACTACGACCCCATTTCCGATGATACTGACCATCTTTTCTCATACAAGCTAAAGGCAGAAACCTCTTCGTTTTCTGATGTTGTGGTGAATCAGTTAGGCAGCGAGCTACCAAAGGTAGAGAGCATAAACGGGATTGTATCAGACAGTGAGGAACTGTGGGCTTATTGTATAGGTTTTCTGGATATGGAAAACGGCTCGTGGATTTATACCTTCAGGAAGATATTGTCTGGTAAGGTTGCCATAGATGAAAACAATGACCCGGAAAAGAATCCTATATGGCGACAAATACGAACGGTATTCAACACAACCTCGAAGAAACTTACTCTTATGAAAGGCGAGGCTGTGACTTTGGATAAACAGATAGACTGTGTCTATTGTGAAGAGACATTCTTCGTATTGAAAAAGGTTCCCTTTGAACAAATAGTAGGGTTACAGGAAGAGTTTCGTGAAAAAGCTGCGGAAGTAGTGGAAAGCATGAAATCATCAGGATTGATTGATGGACTTGAAATGATGGATGAAGAACTGAAGACTAATACCAGCCTGCACAAGAAACTCGTCAAGATACAGCAAAAAGGAGGTCTGGAGAAACTGACTTCTGAAGGCATCGTGAAAATGGCGAGAGTATGTAAACGTTATGGTGACAAGATTAATCTTGGAGAGGATGGTCACATCAATATAACGGAACGCAAAGATTTTGAAGCGGTAATCAAGGCAATGTGTGATTATTATAAAAAGGGTGAAGTTTTTGGCAAGAGTTATGGAACATTCTCTGGCAGGGAACTGAAAGAGGTAAAAGAATAATAATGTCAAGCCTTACCCATTTGCACAATAATTATATGAGGCATTTGACAGAAAGAATAAGGTATGGAGAATGTATGACGAAGTACACTTATTAGCAATGAGTGAAGTATATATCAAGTATTTTATGACAAACTTCCAGACTCGCTGGAAGATATTATGCCTGTATATGAGGGCTGTAAGTTGGTGACGTGCCTGAATGCCTTCTATATGGTGAAACTGAAGCCGGATGATTACCATTGGTATGATGAGTTTGACTATATCGCTTCTGACGGTATGGGGCCTATTAAGTTGAACACGATATGCGGTCGCCCAAAATCTGTGCGTCTGTCTTTTGACCTTTCAACCATGACTGGACCCGTGTTCCGAGATATGATGGAGCATGGGGAGAGCCTTTATGTGCTGGGAGCAAAACCTGGAGAGGTGGACAAATCGGTGGAGACTATCAAGAAGAACTTTGAGGGAATCAGGATAGCGGGGTTCCATCATGGCTACATATGGGATGAAATCCAAGTGACAGGTATTTGCCGAGACTTTATGCTTAATAGTTAACCTTGTTATCGAAGAATAGCGAATCAGAACAGCAGATTTTTATGGTTTTGTTTGGCTGATTGGAAAAATAGTTTTATCTTTACAAATTAAATAAGCCAAATGGTTTTGTCGTGTATTGTCGGTAGGCAATGCATAACGAGAATGTTCATTTAAGAAAGAGAACGAATATGAAACGGCTGACTATACGCAATTTCGGACCAATAGAAGAGGTCGTGATTGAACTGAAGCGCATGAACGTGATACTAGGACCACAAAGTTCGGGCAAGAGTACCGTGCTTAAAGTGGCTTGTTTCTGCGACTGGATGGAGCGTCAGATTGCGTTGACTCAGGATCCGGAGCGTTACTGCAAGCCGGACTTCTTTGTACGGAATCTTGTGGGCTTTCACAAACTGGAGGGCTTTATGCAGGCTGATTCATATATCCGTTATGACAACGATGCCGTCGCCTTTGAATACGATGCCAAGACAAACAGGTGCAATTACTCTTGGCCCCTGTCGGCTGCAAAGCGTTGGGGATATAAGCGGGTAAAGATTGCATATATCCCTTCGGAACGCAATCTGGTGGCAGCCATTCCAAACTGGTATCAGGTGTCGATGAACAATAACAACATCCTTGATTTCATGAAGGAATGGGAGTTTGCAAGGAAGAACTTCTCAAAGAAGGAGCCTATTCTTGGTCTTCCGTTCAGCTATAGATATAATGCAAACGACAAGGCTGACCGTATAGTGATGTCCAATGGCAAGGAGCTGAACCTGACTAATGCGTCAAGTGGTCTGCAGTCGTTGACTCCACTGTATATCATGTTGCGCTACCTGACAAACGAATTCTACAAGGAAAAGCATACGAAGGTGGAGGAAACCATCCTGCGCGAAAACCTGGAGCAGATAGTGGCTCGTGAATTTGCAGACAGGAGGCCGGAAAAACAGTTGGAGATTATCAATGGGGTGCTTACTCCATCCCGCACGGATATATATATCGAGGAGCCGGAGGCGCACATATACCCTTCCACACAGAAGGATTTTGTCTATTCGCTGGTGAGCTTGCTGAATGGCCGGAGGAAGCATTTCTGTTTTATTGCCACACACAGCCCATATATACTGACCGCATTGAACAATCTGATACAGGCAGGTGAGACGATGGCGGAGTCGGGCGAAAAGGCTGAAAAGGTTCAGAAGCGGTTCCCCAAGCGCCAGACAATAGCTTATGATGAGGTGGCTGCCTTTGCCATGAAGGATGGCAGGATTGAGTCGATTATGGACGAGGATTTCAGACTGATTTCCGCAGAAGCACTGGACAGTGCATCGCAGGAGATTGCCGATGACTTTAACTTCTTGCTGAACGTATGAGAAACAAGGTAGAGGCGTGTATTCGTGAGACTACGGATTCACAGATTAAGTTTGAGGAGAACAGGCGCAAGGTCATCTTTCAGAATCCTCAGAGACGAACATACAAATGTGTGGATGTTGACGGGTGTACTATCAGAGACGGCATCAAATGTGACAAGCTTCTGCTCTCGGCAGACGAACATGAAGAACGCTATGTCGAGCTGAAGGGTACGGATGTCATGCATGCCATAGATCAATTGGAAGAAACGATAAAAAGGTTGGGTGAATATGTTGATGACCGACATGCTTATGTGGTCAGCACCAATGTAGCTCCTGCAATAGATACGAAGCGACAAGCTAAGATTAAGTATTTCAAGGAGAAATACCACTCTGAACTAAAGATACAAGGGAGGCAGTTGACTATTTCTTTATATTAGTCAATGCAAAGTAACCGTACGGTGAATTATACTTGATGTGCCTTAGTGGTTGTCCTAACTTTGCGGCAAATTTTAAAAACCGTAATGTTATGAACAAGAAGAAGACTTCCCCGACCGGCGCATTCGCCGAAATCAATCTCCAGTCCGCAACAGGATTACCTGAGTATGTTGAGCATTCCAACAGGAATCCCTGGAAGTACATCCGTTTGGTTTACCCCAACGGTGTTTCCCTGATACTTCCCTATGATATAAGTTCCGAAGACCTTTCCCGATTCATCAAGATGGAGGGTTGAGTGATGACAGAAGTATGTAACTTGCCTCCTGATATTAAGTACAAGCACAGGTGCAGGATGAAGTATGTCATCGTGTACAGGGATGTGGCCACAGGCATACCGCTGTTCGTCTATGATGTAGGCACACCGGGTAATGGCCGCAGTGCCGAAACGATACAGTCCCATCTTGCCCCCTGGAGCGGCATCGCATTGATGTGCGATGCCTGTCAGAGTTACGACTGGCTCAAGAAAGTCGGTGTCATCCTGTGCCGTTGCGCGGCGCATGGCCGCCGGGAGATAGAGCGTGCGCTGAAGGAGAACAAGTATGTGGCCAGCTACGGGATAGCCTTCATCCAGATTATCTATGGCGTGGAAGACCAGATCAGGTTCAAGGGTCTGACCGGTGAGGCAAAGAGAGCCTACAGGAATGAGCATGCACGGTTGGCATGGGAGAGCCTGCTGGCCTGGTGTGCCATCACAGTTCATGACGCTCCCGAAGGCAGTCAGCTGCGCAAAGCCTGCAACTACATCATTCGTCATTATAAGGAGTTGACGGCCTATCTCGACTTGAGCATGATGCCGCTGGACAACAACGCCACGGAATCAGCCTTGAGGGATATGGTGATGGGGAAGCAGAACTACCTGTTCTGCCAGAATGAGCAGTCTTGCCATTATGCTGCCGTGATGTATTCCTTCTTCGGAACCTGCAAGGTCCTGAAGATAAATCCGGAGAAGTGGCTTACCGATGTCCTGAACAGACTGCCCCATACTCCGAAGGAAAAACTGCATGAACTGCTTCCTCAGGTCTGGATTGAGACCCATCCAGAAGCTCGAATTAATTAAGCAATCAAAGACTCAAATTTTTAATAATCGATGTCCCTGGGCACCGAAGACCCTTTCGTGACCAGGCCACCGAACAGTTACGCTCAAACTATAAATCCATTTGAAGAAACGCTGCCAGATGGAGGTGCTGTATGCCTTCAGTGATGCTTCCACTGGTCCATTCGTCGAGACTGACCACATATTTGGGATAGC
>JBJEAY010000762.1:0-4723 GCA_051869575.1 Prevotella sp.
TCAGCGTCACCTGTTCGGACGGTGTCACCCTCGGACAGGGCAGCACGCAGTACAAATGCCGTGAGTGTGGCGGTTCGCTCAATGCCCACAGCAAGGAATGCGCCATGAGGACGAGCGTCACGGAGAATGACCTTGACCTCTCGGAACTGGACGAGAAGGAACGTGAGGCAAGCAGCAAGATAGCCCTGTTGGAGGCGCAGATAAGCCAGTTGGAGACAGAGAACAGGAACCTGCTCACGCAGATAGCCAATGCCTCCGTGGAGGAAGCACCTGCCTTGCGACAGCAGTACAATGCCAACAAGACGAAGATAGACAACCTGAAAAGGGAGTTGGCGACATGGCAGCAGCAGTTGGCAGACATACAGGATGCCAAGAACGAGGCGGCTAACGACAATGCCACCGCCACTGACGACTACTACCGCATTCTTGCTATCATGCAGGATGTGAAGTCAGCCTACAACCTCACGTGGCAAGGAGCCGGTTCGTGGAACGGCTATACCTACGTGCGCACCGCCACCATGCCCAACATCAACGGCATCATCACCTTCAAGGCGATACTGTCCATTGCGAGGAAGCCCAAGTACTTCCTTGGCATCAAGATACACCGTGCGATACTGCAAATCTCATGGGAGCTGACCTCGGAATACACAGACACACAGGTGGTGGATGTGCTGACCCTTGACCCGAATGCCTCTGATGAGGAGAAGACGAGGCAGGTGAACAACCGCATCTCGGAGATAGCCCAGGAGTTCCCGTCGTGCAGCATCACCACGGAGTATGCCAAGAGCGAGGCGACTCAGACCGCCGACAATGACGATGTGATACACCTGCTATGGTCGAGCGACCGACTGGAGATAGCCCGTGAAGTAGATAGCCGTATCACCAAGATATACGCCGACTTGGTATCATTAGAAAAAATGATGCACTACAAGCGCAGCATCATTGACGTGCTGAAGGACATCCTTCCCACGTTGGATGCAGACCAAGGACGCAGAAAAACACTCATCGAAGAGTGTTACGAGCGATGGCGGGAGAATGCAGACCCTAACAGAGGGGAGGAAGGAGATAACGATAACGAAAACGGAGAGGAGGAAGCGGAATGAGAAAGAGCAAGAACATGAGCAAGAAATGCTCCACACACTATCGTGCCACATTGTTGGTGACTATGTTGTTGACCGTCCTCTTCCCTCAGTTAGCCTCGGCGCAATGGGGATTCGATGCGGTATCGGTGGAAGCCTACATCAACGACCACAAGAAGCAGCGCAGCCTCTTGTTGGCACGCAGCACCTTGGAATACAGCAACCAACTGCTGCATGAATACAGCAGTGAGGAGGTGGGCAAATACAAGGAACTGAATGTGGATTTGGACAAATACACCCGTGCCTTTGACATCATCGACGTGATGTACCAGTCGCTGCGCACGGTACTGAATGTGAAGAGCACCTACCAGACGGTGAGCGACCGCATCAGTGACTACAAGAACCTGTTGGAGGACTTCAACGAGAAGGTCATCAAGCGGAAACACATCGAACTGGCGGACACGATGCTCATCAGCATCAACAAGAAAGCCATCGAGAATATATACAACGAAGGAAGCCAACTCTATCATAGCGTCAACGACCTCGTGCTGTATGCTACGGGAGCAGCCGCCTGTTCCACCTCCGACCTGCTGATGGTGCTGGACAATATCAACAACTCGTTGGACCTGATAGAGAAGCATCTGAACCAAGCCTACTTCCAGACATGGCGGTATGTGCAGCTGCGCATGGGCTACTGGAAAGAGAAAGTGTATCGCACCCGGACGAAGGAAGAGATACTCGAAGATGCCTTCAGCCGATGGAAAGTGGCAGGAAAACTTGACTATTGACGGATTGCAAACAAAAGAAGAATGGATATGAAGAAGACAATGATACTCATCATGGCGGCTGTAGCCACCATCACAGCCACAGCCCAAAGCGTAACCTACAACCACGACTCATCGAAGCAGAACCAGATAACGGTGATGGAGACGGGTGGAGGGTGTCTGACTCCTGAGTTCTACTATTGGCTGTTTCACAACAATTACAAGAAGACGGCGGCAGAGAAGAACAAGTTGGGCTTCCGCACCCTTGCCGGCATCAACCTCTACAACCAAGTGGATGATGCGGAAAAGATAGACTCTGCCCTGACCAAGCGTGCGGAGGTGGAAGCCCTGAATGTAGCCGACCGTGAGATAGACCTTGCCTGGCTTGCCGAGAGCAGCAAAATCAACGGTCAGTTGGACAAGATGAAGGCGAACATTGACCATATCATCCCCACAGGAGGCACCATCAATGACAAGCGTCGGTGGGAGGAACTATACAATATGTACCAGTGTGCGGTGAAATCCACCAAGGATGCCTATATGCCCAATGCGCAGAGGAAAAGACAATATCTGAGCATCTATGCCGACCTGGTGGCACAGAACGAGACACTGCTTAAATACCTCGTGCAGCTCAACACCCAAAACCAGACCACCGCTCTCTTGGCAGCCACCAACGACCGTTTGGTGCAGAAAGGCAGCATCATCAGCGATGCGAAGAGCCGTTGGCAGGAGAACATGAAGGGTGTGAGGAGCACGACAGGCACTGACGGCGATGATGCCAACGGCGGTGAAGGTGAAGAAAGTGTAAGCAGATAGAAATAAGGGAAGACAAGAAATAATCACAAAACAGCATAGAGATATGAACGATATTCAGATTTTCAACAACGAGGAGTTTGGAGCAGTCCGAACCACAGGAACCCCAGAGCAGCCCTTGTTCTGCTTGGCTGATGTTGCAAGAGTTCTTGGACTTAAAACCAGTAAGTTGGTACAACGACTTTCGGATGATGTACTTTCAAAGTACCCCATCTCGGATAGTCTTGGAAGAGAACAGGTTACAAACTTCATCAATGAAGACGGACTTTATGATGTCATCCTCGACAGTCGCAAGCCCGAAGCCAAACGATTCCGCAAATGGGTGACATCGGAGGTGCTCCCCACCATTCGCAAGCATGGTGCATACATGACACAGCAGACCATTGAGAAGGCATTGGCAGAACCTGACTTCCTGATACAGTTGGCAGTCAATCTGAAGGAAGAACGACAAAAGCGTCTGCTTGCCGAACAGGAGTGTGAACACCAAAGGACACGCATCGTTGAGTTGGGTTCCAAGGTGGATGACTTGCAACAGGAGGTGACAGAGATGAAGGAAAAGGTGAGTTACCTTGATATCATCCTCGCCACGAAGAGCAGCGTCTTGGTCACACAGATAGCACAGGACTACGGCGAGTCGTCCATCCGCTTCAACCGACGTCTGAAGGACATGAATATCCAGTACCAACGTGGCAAGCAGTGGATTCTGTATGCCGACTACAAGGATTGCGGTTATGTGACCAGCGAGACCTACCTCATTAAGCACAAGGACGGCTCGGAGGATGTGCGCATGTACACCAAGTGGACACAGAAAGGCCGCCGTTTCCTCTATGAGAAACTGAAGAGCGTGGGAGTCATTCCTGTGATAGAAAGAACATAAAACAAAAAGAAGTAGCTATGGAATCAATATCAAAAATACAGTTGCGCCTCTATGCCGCCAAGAGGAAAAACGGCAAGTGGCAGTTGGAGATGTCGAGGATGCCGAAGCGAATCAGCGTCATCGGCAGGACACCCATCGTTGATGAGCATTATATGCCATCTGATTTACAGGTAGTTTCAATGTCAAAGCTTCACCATCATGTCGGAAGTTACTACGGCAAGATAGTGAAGACGCTCAAAGAGGAAGGAATCATCACCAAGGAATACGGGATGTGGAAACTGCGTGAAGACCTTCAGGATAAGGGCATTGCGGTTTATGTCACAGGCAGGATGCGCTGCTTCTACCACTTCTATCTGTCGTGGACACCGGAAGGCGTAGAGTTTATCAAAGAGACTATCAACCATAGAACCCAGCACTGATGGCAGACAACATACTCAGCGATTTCGGCATCAACATCCTCGAAGAGGAGATTGATGATGTGATATTCCAGACCAACGAGTTCCTGACCGATGCCACTTTCACAGGTTCACAGGGGCCATTTTGGTGGGTCCTCCAAATGTGTATGGCATTGGCGGCACTGTTCTCCATCATCGTGGCAGCAAGCATGGCCTACAAGATGATGGTGAAGAACGAGCCGTTGGACGTGATGAAACTGTTCAAGCCCTTGGTGGTGAGCATCATCCTCTGTTGGTGGTACCCACCTGCTGACACAGGCATGACCAATAGCGGAAGCAGTTGGTGCGTGTTGGACTTTCTATCCTATATCCCCAACTGCATCGGCAGTTACACCCACGACCTCTATGAGGCAGAGGCGACCCAAATCTCCGACAAGTTTGAGGAGGTGCAGCAGTTGGTATATGTCAGAGACTCGATGTACACCGACCTTCAGGCACAGGCCGACGTGGCACACAAGGGCACGTCAGACCCCAACCTGATAGAGGCGACGATGGAGCAGACAGGCGTGGATGAAGTGACCAACATGGAGAAGGATGCCAGCAAACTGTGGTTCACCTCACTGACGGCAGGTGCTGTGGTGGGCATCGACAAGATTGTGATGCTGATAGCCCTGATCGTGTTCCGCATCGGTTGGTGGGCGACGATATACTGTCAGCAGATATTACTCGGTATGCTCACGATATTCGGTCCGATACAATGGGCATTTTCATTGCTGCCCAAGTGGGAAGGAGCGT
>JBJEAY010000763.1:0-4717 GCA_051869575.1 Prevotella sp.
ATGCGTGATGTCCCTCGCCCACGGCATTTCCCTCAGGTATGATGATGCGGTCGGTTTCATCGATAGGTCCGCTCATGTCCGGCTTAAGCTCTGTGCAGTGAACCTCGCCATAGCCATGTATGGCATATATCTTGCCATCATCGTCAAACAGCACGCTGAGGTCGTATATGCGTCCTTCCATGTTGTGGTGTTTCCATGGTCCCTTGATGTCCTTGCTTGTAAAGCATTGTAGTCCTTTGCCGTTGACGTTGGAGAAAACATAAAACTGTCCGTTGGCATATCTGATGGCAGGTGCCCAGATGCCTTGTCCGTAGATCTCCTTGTGGTTCTTGAGGGAGAATGCATCGTCGTCAAAGTCGAAGCGGTCGAAGCAATAGCTGACATTCTCCCAGTTGACGAGGTCGCGCGAGTGCAGTATGACAAGTCCCGGCACGGTGTGCATGGTTGTGCCGGCGAGGTAATAGTCATCGCCCACCCGCAGAATGTCTGGATCGGAAAACTCGTCGTAGAAGAGCGGGTTGGTAAATGTGCCGTTGCCGTTGTCGGCAGTCCACGATGTTGTCTGGGCCTGCATCGGCAGTCCGAGCATGGTGGATAGTAGTGTAGTTACAATTAAGTTTTTAATCATAGTGTCAATTGTTTAAATTCGACTACAAAGATATATAATATATTTTATATTTAAGGTATATATGCCCGAATATTTAACTAAAATTACATTAATAATTCATGATTGCAAACCGCTTGGTTGCTAAATCAGATCTATGATTAATCAAGGATTGTCAGTTATCAATCTCACTTCATAGATATGCGGAGTGATATTCTTGCTGCCCTTGGCTATCTTGAGAGTGACGGTTTCAGATTTACCGATTACATCGGGATTCACGGGCAGTTCGATGATGCCGTTGGGGGCAGTGGCAAATGAACCAATCTCGGTGTCGCCAATGAGCACACGGGCATCACGGTTGTTCTCTGGGCGGAAGGCTATCCGTACGGCGGTAATCTTGCGGCCGTTGGTCTTCATGCGATAGGAGAACCACTGGCTTGTCTCGCGCCATTGTACACCTCCGTCGTTGCCGGTGCCGCTCTGTTCCATCTTCACGAAATGGTCGCTCTCGGGCTGCTGCTCTCCGCAGGTCACCTTGTCGGCTGTGCGTGCCTCAAGTGCTTGGGCTATACTCTCCTGACGTGCCACTTCCTCCTGACGCTTCTGCACCTCGGAGGCTGACAACACAGGCCAATAAGCCATATATCGTGACTCGTGTATGCGATAGAATGGCTCGAGTTTCATTCCCTCGTAGTTCTCGGGACTCACTCCCTTGAGCGTGAATTCCATCTTGCCATCGGTCTTGGTGATATGCGAGAGGATGTCATCCGGAGTGCCAACAACAACCGGCATGTTCTGCAATGGCAGACGAGGACCTTGGGCAATGTGACCTCCACGGCTGTCATCGGCAAACATGCCGTCCTGACGTTGGGTGCCCATGCGTGAGGCAAGGACGATAGGGCCATAGAGGAAGGAGTAGTTGTGGGAGTGGTCGGGCATGTCGATGGCTCTCAGGTGCATAGGCATTGAGATGTGCACCTCGTCGCCATCCTGCCATGTGCGCTTCAGCTTGATATATCCATCGGCAATCTCCACCTTTTCGGTCTTTCCGTTGATGGTGAGCGCGAGTTCGTTGGCGTTCACCCATTCGGGCACACGGACGTTAAGCGTGAACTTCGTTTTTCCTTTTTTTGAGGTGACGGTGACGCTTGTGCCTTCCTCATCAGGGAATAATGTTGATTGCTCGATACTTACATTACCCCATTTCAGAGTCGAGGGAATGAAGAGATTCACATATAGATTGTCGTTGCCCTTGTGGGCATATATCATCTCGCCATAGCGGGCATGATTCTCGAGTCCACTGCCCACACAACACCAAAAGCTGGTCTGTGGTTGTGAATAGACGCGATAATGTCCTGAGCGCATGGGGGTGAAATATACGAATCCTCCCTGCACTGGGTCTTGGGTGGAGAGGATATGATTATAAAGGGCGCGCTCATAATAGTCCATATATCGGGAGTTGGCTGATGTGGCATAAAGCAGCTTCGTCAGGCGCAACATATTATATGTATTACAAGTTTCGGGACCCTGTTCACTGGTGCGCATCGACTCGAAGTTGTCGGCAGGATGGAAATGCTCGAACACACTGTTGCCGCCGATGGTGATAGAGCGGTTGTTGACAACGGTCTGCCAGAAGAAGTCGGCAGCTTTGCTCCATGAGTCATTCTTCTCCAAGTCGGCAATGCGCTTGAATCCGATGACTTTCGGAATCTGGGTATTGGCATGAATGCCTGTCAGTTTATCCTCATTCTTCAACAGAGGATTGAGGATGATTTCATGACTGAATCGGTGGGCGAGTTTGAGATAACGCTTGTCGCCCGTGATTGCGGCAACGTCGGCAAAGGTCTCGTTGAGTCCACCATGTTCGCTTCGCAACATGTCCTGCATCTGTTCGTCGGTGAGGTTGGCTGTGGTGCGCTCCATCCAGTCGGTGAGTTTTATGAGCATATCCTTTGCCTCCTCGCGATGAGCCACAAGATAGGCATCTCGCAATCCAGCGTAAATCTTGTGGATATTGTAGAGAGGCACCCATCGGTCGTTGAGTCCGAATGTGGCTGCCCTCACGTTGCCTTGCTCAATCTCCTTCCACATCTTCCGTCCGTCGGGCACTCCACACAGATAACCGTCGCCAGCTGAGTCTTGACATCGTTTCATCTCAGAGAGAACATAATCGAGACGACGTCCTATCTCCTCATTGCCAGTGGCGGCATACATAAAGGAGAGGGCTGAGAGATAATGGCCTCCGATATGTCCGTCAAGACCTGTATTCTCCCAGTTGGAGTAGTTTTCCGCCTTTGGCGTGAGTCCTGCCCCCTTGAGATAGGGAGCGAGCAGGCGGTCGGGATTAAGAGCGAGAAGATACTGGATGTCCATATCCTCGGCATGCTTGAAGGCACTCGACGTCAGTCTGACATCGCTAATGTCGAAATATTCCACCTTAGGCTCTGTTTGTGCCAAGGCTGTTGTAAGGTTAAAGGATGCAAGAAAGAGCAATCCTGCTAATTTTTGGGTTATTAACTTCATATTGTTTCTTTTAGAGTTATGTAGTTAGATTATTTTTTTGGGGGTATTTATCTCGTTGGCGGGTAGAATGCGTCGGGGATGTGTTTGATGGTATAATCAGAATCGGGAGAGCCTGTTACTGCGATGATGTCGAAACGTAGAGGCAGATTTATCCGATGGGATTTCACATACGCACTGGAGGAAATGGCAATGGATTTGGCTTTATCATAGCCAACGGCCTCCTCCGGTAGCGTATAATCAGTATTGTGGCGCGTCTTGACCTCAACGATTACGAGTATGCCGTCTTTGGTGGCTATAATGTCGAGATCACGACGCCCACAATGCCAGTCGCGCTCAATGATGGCATACCCGTTGTCCATAAGATAACGGGTGGCTATCTCCTCGCCCCATTTGCCCAATTCATTGTGCGCTGCCATAACTTTAATACTTTAATTTTTTAATTCTTTAATCTCGCGCCTTGCGCGACTACAGGCTCTCCAACATTCGCTTGATGACTACAGTGGCAGAGATCTCACGATTGGCTGCCTCGGGGATAACAAGCGAGTTAGGGCTCTCGATTACATCGTCGGTAACGATGAGACCACGGCGAACGGGGAGGCAGTGCATGAACTTACCGTTGTTGGTGACTGCCATGTGGGCGGCATCAACGGTCCACGACATATCTTTGGAGAGAATCTTACCATAGTCAGCGGGATTGCTCACACCAGGGCAACTCCAGTTCTTGGCATATACGAAGTCGGCACCTTCGAGGGCTTTCATCTGGTCGTATTCCACACGTGCATTGCCCACGAATTTCGGGTCGAGCTCATAGCCTTCGGGATGAGTGACAACGAAATCAACATCGGCGGCATTCATCCATTCGGCGAATGAGTTGGGTACAGCCTGTGGCAATGCACGACAATGGGGAGCCCATGTGAGGACAACCTTGGGACGCTTCTTCTCGCTGGTCGGAACAAAATTCTCCTTTATTGTGATGAGGTCGGCAAAGGCCTGCAACGGGTGTACGGTGGCTGACTCCATGGCAAAGACGGGACGACCGCTATACTTGATAAACTGGTTGATGACGGTTTCGGCATAGTCGTATTCGCGATCGGTGAGACCGGCGAATGAGCGCACACCGATGAGGTCGCAATAGCATCCCATCACGGGAATAGCTTCGAGCAGATGCTCGCTCTTGTCGCCATCCATAATCACTCCACGTTCTGTCTCCAATTTCCATGCTCCGGCATTCACGTCGAGCACGATGACGTTCATACCGAGGTTCATTGCCGCCTTCTGGGTAGAGAGGCGTGTGCGCAATGAGTTGTTGAAGAACACCATCATGAGTGTCTTGTTCTTACCGAGGTTCTGATACTTGAACCTGTCTTTCTTTATCTCTTCTGCCTCAAGGAGAGCCTTCTGAAGGTCGCCGAGGTCTTGTACGTTCATAAATGTTTTCATATTCTTTATATTTTGTTTTGGGGAGTTATGATGGGGAGTTATTTTGGGGGAGTTATTTTTGGGGAGTTATGATGGGGAGTTATGGAAGGGGAGTTATGGAAGGCCATATGTCTCTGCGCTGAAACTATTGGCTCATTATAACTTCCCATT
>JBJEAY010000764.1:0-4713 GCA_051869575.1 Prevotella sp.
CAATCGTATCAGGTTCTTCTCCTTTCGTAAAAAGAGCATTAACCCAATCGCAATCATCCAAATCATTGATTATTTGTTCGCGTGACTCATCATCACACAAGTCGGTGTAATCCACATTTGGATCTTCGTAGAAATTTGATTCTGAAGCCCACTCATCGCGCTCCAGCTGTTTCTGAGTTATTTCGTATATCGTACTGTGCATAGTTTCACTTATTTAAGGGTTCATTAAATCATCATGCAGATTGTTTGGGCATCGCTCGTCGAACCAATGCCAAACATCAAACTTAGAGGTTCCAGCAGAAAAGAAAAGGAAATCCTCCTCTATTTCATCGTCATTGTTCACAGGAACTTCAGAAAACTGGTCCCAAAGTTCTTCCAGCGTCAATAATCTGACGTGTTCCGTACAATTCTTGCACCAACAGTCTTCCTCTTCAAAGCGGTCAGAACTCTGACCGCTGTTTTCACCTGTGTTGGGGTTAACCCACATCGTCATTTCCACATTGCTGCTGCCACAATAGGCACAATACAGCGTATTCAAATCTTTGCTTGCCATAATCAATCCTCCGTCCTATAATATTGATAACCTAAGATTTCATTTATCTCACAAGCCAACAGATACTCTTCATCCTCCGTGTCTCCATCTTCCCAATTGAGGTCATCTGCAAACTCCAGGTCATGCCGTTCACAAGCATCAAAGCATCTTTCAAGGTCCGATATAGATTGGAATTTATCGTTGAAATTCTCATCTTGGTAATCGATCCAATTTACCATACGGCGCAGTTTATCACACGCCAGTTCTTTTTCTTCCATATTATGCTACTTTTTGATTCATAAATTTTACAATACTGTCAAGTGTATCGAAATCTAAGTCGCTTATTTGACATGGAGCATAGCCGCATACATGATTCTTGACAATTTTCGCACATTCCAGACTTCCTTGTCCAAACAAATCAGTCCCTATGCGATATGCGGTAGTGCCAAACACCCAGCTTTCTCCGATACATTCATCTATATGTTGCATCAATGAGAGCTTATTTGCTTCGTGTGCTTTGGCTTGCTTTTCCAAGGCATAATCAATTTCAGCCTTAGCTTCCTCAATCATTCTGGGAATCTCATCGGTTCCAAAGAATCCCCAGCAAGAATCCTCACAATAGCCATCGCCGCCTTCCACCATATAACCAAACACTTCACCGGTCACATATTGGTTATACGTTTCCATTTCGCCCTCCATCATGGCATAAGCCCATTCTTGCCATGACTTATGACCATTATACAAGCCGCTCTTGTCAGCACGCAAAGCACCTTCCTTCTCAGCTGTGCATTTTTCTACGTAGGCAAAACCAATAGTAGAGCAATCCCATTGAGCATCAGGATGTCCGCTTTTCCCACCCAGCCAGATAGATATGCCTGAGTGCTCATACATACTGATAGGAAGCCATACAATTTCACCTGTCGCTTCAATCATATCCAGCTTCTCACGTTCACTGAAAGACTCAGCCATTTCTGCGGCGCAATAATCAACATCATCCGCAGGGATGCACACCGTATGCGGATAGGTGTCATGCTTGACTTCATATTCGTAATACTTTTCGTCATCATCTTCAACCAGTTTTGCGTTCTTGTTCTCACAAAACTTTTTGATAATGTCTTCAGGCGATACATACTTGTCGAACAACTCCTGAATAACCCCTTCGATGTTTTGAACGTCACCCAGGTTATAGTGACGATGCTCGCAAACAAACGTTGCAACATTGCACCATTCACGTGGCGATTCTGGGTCTGAATCGTAGTATATATTGATGTCATACCCACGATATTCTTCTGTCTGATATACTTCCATAGTTATTTTTCTTTAAGTAATTGTCTGGCAACATAGCCAACCTGTCTAAGGTATGTTGCCCAAATCTTATCGTCTGACTCTCTTTGCATTGATTTATAACCGCAATCACGGTAGAACTCTCGCACTTGGCTTGATGATACCATTAGATTGCCGAATTGCACGAGGTTATAGTCCGGCTCGTTAGGAAATGTCTTCACGTAACGACGAATATTGTTCATGCTTTCTTCTGGAGAGTTCTGCATTTTAAGCAGAGCCTGTTCTATATAACACAGGCAGGTTTCCAGTTTCTTGTTGGGGGAATACTTGTTCATGTTCTTTTGTTTGTTAGATAATCCTCAATTTCTTGCTCGGTAGCCTCTCGGTATAACATATATACGCCACCCAGAGTGCTATTATAAATCAGAGTATAACCATCATGCTTGTGTACGTGGTCCGTGCCGTTTTTAACCCAGCGTGGTTCTTCTTCACGCAGATTATCATCAGCATATTCATGCCCATCCCATTCTTTCAGATAATCAATGACTGCTTCGCCATTGCAATCAGAATATATGGTGCCTATGTTTTCTTCACCTTCATAAAGGCGGTTGCAGATGTCCAAAAGCTCTCCGCTCTGGACATCTACTATAATTCTATAAAGTCTCATACATTCTGCTTTTTAATTTCGATTGCATTCAGCATATTGATTACGTCACCAAGGATATACAACTGGTCAGGACTAACGTCTTCGCTTTCGTCAAGTACATCATAAATGTCCTGGAGTGTGCGAGATGCGCCTTTAAGCCATGTGTTGTAATTCTTTTGAGTAAACTCCGTTTCGCTCTGCCAAACTTCGGAATCGAAACGCTTCGGATCAATTATAAGGATTCCTGCTTTTCCCATGATTATTTATGTATGAGTTGACCAACGATTCTTCTCAGCATACTGGCTCATAATGATGCCGCCATTGATACGAGGTTCGCCATTCACCATTTCACAGAAACAATATCCGTGTTCCGTAAAATCTGACGATATGGAGATGTAGTGATCAACAGCTTTTCTACACCAGTGAGAAAGACGGTTTACACAATCTTGCAGCGATGTATCATTAAGCCCCTGTGCATACAACAAGTCTGCTTGATAACGTTTGTCTGTCTCCTCGCTCATAAACCGGATTTCCAGCGGTTTGCTACGCATTTCGTATTCTTTTGGGTATTGCTGGATTTTTTGCTCCCACATAGGTGTAACCAAGTTGTCATAAATATTGGCGGCATCCTGCATGGTAATGCGGCGCAAATCCAAGCCATCCCAATAAAATATCTTCAGATGCTCATAGTTCGAGTAATAAGAGATGTAGCCAAAAGGAGCGTCGGGATTACGAAACATATCAAAGCGACAACACTCGTTGGAAAACCAGCGTGCAATTTCTGAAGCACCGATTTTTAGGAGGGTTGTACCGTGTTCTCTAACCATCCAGAAAAATGGCTCTGTGTTCTCCTTTAATTCCTCTACGTCATACTTCTCAAAATCTGAGCGGCAAAGGCGTGTATCGTAGAGTTCCGCACGCATTTGCTCTATATATTTATTATCCATACGATATTCAATTAAAATGCTATATAAAATGGTTTTCCTTTCAGAGACGGGCGTTTGCTAACTACAAAGTCCTCAATCTCCTTTTCCGTCAAGGCAAAAATCGGACAGTACTCATAAGTGAGCGTGCATACGAATTTGTCTCTGAGCATTACGTCAAACTTTAATTTTTCCATATCATTTGATATTTATGATTCGAGTGACGCTAAGTGCATCAGAATCCTGGAAATCGTCTAACTCTACATCACACTCTGTATAGCCAAAGTATGAGTCCTGAGCAGCACATATCCAATCTTCATCGGAGGGTTCATTGCAATTCTCTGGAAGCAAACTTTCCACATCATAGTAGTTAAGTAGCTTTCCATAAATTGCGATTTGTGGGTCTGACCATGAGCCACGATCGATAAAGCACACGGTCTTTTCGTCTTTATTGTCTTTGACGGTCTTGCGCCACTTGGCAAACACGTCATTTGCTTTCTTGCTTCCCATATTTATATCCTTTTATATATCCTCTCACGAATGCTGCATGGCATACATCTAAGTGCATACACGCCCCATTCGCAGTACGATAATTACATTTTGCGCACGCTCTTTCCATGCTGGATTGTTTACGTGCACGCGCTTCTATTGTTTCTTTTGCCATACTTGTTGTTTATTACGAATAGCAATCTTTGGTGTATCAAGTTGTCCACTCTCGCAAAAATTTTAATCCCTTTGCGGTTCGATAAAGTAGAACAACCGATAATTTGCCTTCCAGAAGCTACGCCAAAAGCGTTTGAATAACGGGGAAAATTTTGGAGAATGCCACATGAGGCACCCCCATCCCATACCTATGGCGCAACCGGTCAAACTATCTGAGGCAATCAATACGCAGGGGAACAGCAAAATAATTCCCAGAACATAAACTATCACATTTTTCATTGCTGTAATCTTTTAGCGTTCTCCAAATCTTGTTCTTCTTCCACGCTTCCAACATAGCAGTCCATATAATAATTTTCCTGCTCTTCGGTCGGATAAACATAGTCCACGTTATACTTAGCGCAATAGATGCCCCACGAGCTTTCTTGCTCCTGCGAACTTGCAGGTTCTTGTTTGGACGAACTACATCCGCCCAACATGATTGCACACAACACTACAAAAGAGTAGCGAACGATTTTCATACCACTGCATGAGAGGATTTTTATGGCTCCTCTATGTCGTATTTTTCTTGTCTTCATTGTTCTTCTTGTTTTTTTTGTTAATACCAACCTTCCAGTCCTCCATTTGGGCTATCTGCGCCCATTTTGATGGCACCTTCAAGGTCTTCA
>JBJEAY010000765.1:0-4697 GCA_051869575.1 Prevotella sp.
TGTTTCTATCAAAGATATTATTGCAAACCTTAACAGCTTGCTCAAATGCTATCAGTTCTCTATCTGGAATAATATGCTTTTGACTGATAAAGGATTCAGAAATGATACCCTCCATTGTAGTGCATCGACTGAGAGCCACATACAATTGCCCAGGAGCAAAGATTCCTTTGGCGTGGATTGCAATCTTGTCAAAGGTCAGACCTTGGCTTTTATGAATGGTAATTGCCCACGCCAGCGTCAGAGGGAATTGAGTGCAACTGCCTTTGTCTATTGTTTCTATTTTACCATCTTTCACTTGATATTCTTTGGCATTCCATTTGTTTGGACCGACCACCACTGTCAGTCCTGAATCTAAACGCACGGTGATGGTCGTTTCCGTGAGGTTGATTACGTGTCCCATCGACCCATTGCAATATTGGTGTAACGGATCATTGGCAATCATCATTACGCGTGCACCAACCCGTAACGCCAACGAGGTATCGCAAGGCGCAAACGAGCTGGGGAAATCTCCTTCAAAAACAGCATTGTATGTGTGAGTCGGTTCCCCCAGCATTTCTTGGTTAATTTTTTGTACATCGCGCTTATATGTACAGATATGGATGTGTTCATTGCTGTAATTTTGGCTTTCTCGTCTGTCTCGCAATGTATCAAGATCATTGATGTCACGATTGGTCAGCTTGTAGTTTCGGATATGATTGAGAATTTCCACAAATCTGCCGTCTGATTGACGGAACACGTGTGACAGCTCTATCACTTTGAATCCGCAACTCCTGAATACATGGGCATAGAAGAAATATACACCACGATACATTTGCAGCAGTATATTTTTCTCATCGGTCTTTACTACTGGTGGAAGCTGATATAAGTCTCCAAACATAACTATCTGCACACCTCCAAATGGCTCATCTATCATACGATAAAGACGGAGTTTTTTGTCCACATAGTCCAACGTATCGGGACGAACCATGCTTATTTCATCGATGATGAGAGTGTCCAGCATCTTAAACATGGCTACCTTATCGGGGTAGAACTTACCTCCTATGATTGAGTTTGGGTCATGGATGGCAAGTGGAATACCTAACAAACTATGTAACGTCACGCCACCAGCGTTGATAGCAGCAATACCAGTAGATGCCGCCACCATGATACGTTTATGCGTGTTTTCAACTATGTACTTCAGGAAAGTGGTCTTTCCTGTTCCAGCCTTACCTGTAATATACAGGTGTTCTGTTGTTTCTTCAATCAGCTGGAAGGCTTTTGCCATTTCGTCTGTAAGTGTCATAATTATAACTCGTTTAATGTAAATAATACATCTTTGTTGTCAAAGAGAATATCATCGTTTTCTTCCAATTCATCTGCGTACACCCTAATAGGCTCGTCGTGCCCTGTGCGTTTAACCATCAATTCGGCATCTTTGTCTAAACGAAGGGTACGTCCATCTTCCAGCATAATTTCTACATAATCGCACGAATCAATATCCTCGCCTATGATTGTAGTCTCAGCTGGATATAAACCAGCACGCTCTGGAAGCAAGAAACGCTCAAAAATGAGGTCGTATTTAATGGGGTCGATAAGAGTAATACCCAAAAGATAAAGCAAAAGAGAGCCGGCTGCTGAACCACGTCCACAGCCTACCAGAATATTATTCTTCCTCGCCCAGTTGCAGGTGTCGTATTGAACCAGTAGATAATCCACATTGTCTGTACTTTCAATGATATATTTTTCATATTCCATCTGCTGACGATATTGTTCAATCTTGTCGTGAGGAGCCAATCGTTGCAGCCCTTCTTCAAGCAGCTGATTGAACATATTGTGGGTGGTGCCATACTTAGTCCGCTCTTCTTCGGTCATGTCGTATTTGGGCATATAGTTCTTTGTCACATCCATCCTGGCCGTAGCGTTCTTAGCAATAGATACTGTATATGAACAGCACTCCTTGAATAATGCTGGAACATCCCATGCCTCCCCGAACAACTGCTGGAAAATGGCGTAGTGCTCATCTACATCCTTATAGTATTGGTCATCGCTTTGTTCGTGAGCTGCACCTTCAGCAATCTTATTAAGAATGATTTTGTTCTTGGCATCATCCTTATCCAAATAATAGCAATCACTAATCAATATGGGTCTGGGATAATTGTGGTTGTGATACAAATTAACGAAATACTGTTTGGTGGCCTCCAATACTCGTATGTCGATACGCTCTGCCTTATATTCAGACAAATCCACTTGATAGTAAATGCCATCAAAAGCATTGGTGAGCTGCGTTATAACGTCCGGATGTTCCATCATGTATTGGGGAGTATATTTGCCCATTACCAACACATTTCCCTGGCCACGCTTCAGGAGTTCATCCAGGCTGATAGTCTTATTGGCTACATTATCAACCATGATAGCCTTCTGGATGCGCAATAGATTGCGATACCCTTTCTGCGTTTGTACATACACTTTAGCTCCGAATTTCACATCATCGTCTTCAACGACAACCGAATACCCGAAAACTGGGGTGATGCCGGCTGATTCACATTCTTTTTGCAAGGTGTAACAAGCGGCCATCGTATTGCTGTCGCAGATACCCAATGCTTTGTGGCCAAGATATTTAGCCTTCTTGACCCACATATCAGGCATGAAGCTACTGTTCAATAGCTCATAAGGTGTATGTACACCTAAGTTGACAAACTCCACATCACACGATGGTTCGATGCGTTTGCCCACGTATTTGAGGATATTAAGAGCAAAGTCTGAATGTAAGTCATAATAGTAGAAATTATCTCCAAACTTGAAGACAATGTAACTAATGCCTTCATTCATCAACACCTCTGGGTCCTCCATGCTGTTGAAAATGTAGTCTCCATCCCTGTTCTTGCGGAAAATGGAGTTATAGCTGGCTTTTTCTGTATTCTGGAAAAACAGTTTACCGAAGCCTGGAATGTCGATGACATCCTCATCCACTACCGCATACTGAATTTTGTTGACTTCCAGCCAAGCACACAGTTCTTCTATTTTATTTGATTTTCTCATCGAGGGTATTCAATTTGAACTCTATAGGTGTGTTAAGATTAAAAGCGAACACGTCGTAGATGTCCCAAAAATCCATCTCGTCCCAGTCTTTTCCACCACTGGTGATTTTGGCAATCATTACATCGAAGTATTCGTTCAATTGACTGGCAGCTCTGTTAATGGCTTCAGTAGCGTCAGCGTCGTAACCAAGGATGATGTTTCTTACGCCTTTGCTTTGTAGCTTATATATTTGAGCGTCTGATACCTTTTTTCCAAAAGTAGCACATACCACCACTCTGGAATTATCGTACAGCTCCAGTTTTCGTGTCAAGGCAATTACATCAAAGATGCCTTCTACTAAAATAACCGTGTCGGTCTCGTCTTCTATCACTGCATCGTAGTTATAGAGAAGCTTGATAAAATCGTTATCCAAACTATTGCTATAACGGCGAATCTGGTATTTCCCGTTCCTCTTAGCAGTTTGGTTATATTGATCAATTTCATCTTTGCTCCAGGTGTGTCGAGACACATAGCCAACAATATCCCCGTTATCAATAATGGGGAAAATAACATAATCATCGAATTTCCAATTAAGCCCTCTGGTGGTGCCCACTGGGAAGTATTCATAGTCATCTAACGTGAAGCCACGAGATTTGAGATAGCCATTTCGATAGCAGCGTTTCCATGATTCAGGCATTTCCACAACCACAAGCTCATCATCGATTTCGTCTTCTTCAACCCTAAAAAACTCTGGGATTTTAACTGGGTCGAAGCTTACTGTCTCCATAATCTGAAGATCTGGTCTTCCAATGTCCGAGAGCAGTTGATTGAGGTCTTTTGTAGTATGCCCACATGAAAAACAATGTGACATGAATAGTTTTTTCTTATCTGTCTCTTTGCCTACATATATGCCGAACTTACCGCCTGATTTCCCACAATAAGGACAGGTAGGCACGATGAGGTTTTTTCTACCTCCATCTAATTTCGCGTGTAACTCATTAGTTAGCTCACGAATTAGGTATTCTTTTTCTTCCTTGCTAATATATGCCATATCAATTTACCTTATTGATGTTCATTGTCCTTGTTCGGTCGTAGAACACTTCATTTTCATAATCTGTTGCGATCTTAAAGACTTCACCACGCTCAAAGAAACGGCTTTTTGCTACGTTGATGCGCATGGTATGCTCACGTCTCTCATTGGCAGACTGGTTAAGGGTAATAAGATGGGTCAGAGGGCGTGCCAGACCTTTAGCTTCCGCCGTATTGTATTCGGATAGCACGTTCTTCTCGTCATTAAGCCAGTCTTGACTTTCGATGGTGGACTGGTAGGTTACGACCATCCATACATTTTCGTCAGCCGCCATATCTTTGAGATCATTTGCTACCGCGATTCGCCTGTGACGTTCTCCATTTTCTCCGTATTTCCTACCTGACGCATCTGTAAGCAGATCCATAGAGTCAATGATGATGATGTCAGGCCGAATGTTGTAGCGTTCCTTAAACTCTGCAATAGCTTCCTTGATTTGTATGGTGGAAACATGAGAGTTGAATTTGGGATAACTACGCACATACAATTTGCCTGAGATATTTTCAATCTCTTTAAGCATCCGGTCAAGGTCAGAATCACGCAGTGTGCCATGTTCATAACTGAAAGTATTGCAAGTGACTAGCGAAGCGGAATACGCATTTTCGACTTCATC
>JBJEAY010000766.1:0-4683 GCA_051869575.1 Prevotella sp.
TAACTTACTAAAAGTATTGTCTTCATTAACTGCATGATTACATAGCATATCGCTCACCATTTTTCAAGCGTTCTCTCACCTCCTCAATAGTAAGATGTTCTTTCAAATTGCAATAATAGTGTGAATGATGCGACAACTGCTTTTCAACAGGCGGGGGAGTCATATAATCGCCAAAGAGTTTGGACAAATACTCATGGAATCCTATCGGAAGTTTTATGGCAATATCTTCAAAAGATTTTTCGACCGTATCAGAAAACCATGCTTTTGGAAATATTTCTTTCTCTACTTTATAAAACGTATAGTAATTAAGAATGCTATCCCCTACAACCGAGCGTAAGGCCTTGTCATCTTCTTCAAGCATCTGAACATGTTTAGTAACTTGATGCTTATATATCAGTTTATACTTGATTGCCTGAAAGATTGTATTAAGATGCATACCTTTGAGGTAGCGCATCATACTAATAGAATCCAAATCGAAAGTTGTACGCTGATAGCGTTGCACATTAGCCATGATTCGATTCTTCAATGCAATCGTTTCTGCTAAACTGCCACCAACATTATCCAAAGGGAAAACATCAATAAATAAGCCACTTGAAACCGGATTATAGTCAAACTCAACAAGAGTGGTATTCATGTTGACAAACTTTGCATACGGGGTGGGATTGCCCTTTGTATGATAGTCAGTAATCTCATAACCTGTGCCTTTGCATTTTTCGCGAAGTGCAACAAATCGGTCATACTCGCTTCTTAACATGCACACATCAATGTCATCGTCCCAAGGAATAAATCCCTTGTGGCGTATAGCACCGATGGCAGTCCCTCCTGTCGCAAAATATGTAATGTTGTGTTCGGCGCAAAAACTAATAAATGCAGACATGGTCTCAACAAGTTTCTGTTTGAATGCCTTGACCATCTCTGGACTCATATCTTGCTTTATCATATCATTTTATACTCGTTATAAGTCGACTAAACATTTCTTTCAAATCATATTGCGGTCTCCATCCAAGAGCCATTAGTTTTTCAGATGAAAGATGCAATTTCGTTACCGGAGCATATCCCATCTCTGGATGAGGCTCAAAACGCACATCAATCTCTGGATTAAAGTTTTCGCGTAAAAGCTCTGCCATATCCTTGATAGAGATATAAGTATCTTGGTTGGCTACGTTATAGGCTTCTCCTTTATCACCTTTCAGCAAGATGTACAAGATTGCAGAAATACAATCCGTAGTATAGCAATAAGGTTTTGCGGATTCGCCTGTTGTATGCAGCACGATGTCTACTCCTTTAATCACGCTTCTTGCAAATTGTGCGAAAACGCGATTATCGTCTACCGATACTCCTGCGCCAAAGGTCTGTGCTAGTCGAGCCACCTTTGCCTTTACTCCATATTCCCTGGCGTATGCTGCACACAGGTATTCGGCTGCCCGCTTGCCAAGCGGATAAGAACTGCGGGGATCTGAATTATTCACATACCCTTGCTTATCCTCTGTGATGATAGAATCATCGAAATTCTGACCGTAATACTCCAAAGAAGACACATAAACCAAACCTCTCGCATCGGTGCGTTGCGCATGTTCCAACAACGCACGTGTGGAATCGTAAGCCAATTCGTATGTTTCTACAGGATGCTCGGTCATGAACTTACCTGCCGTAGGACTGGCGCAATGAATGATGTACTGGAAATTATCGTTGGCGGATAAGCCATTGAGGTATGCCACCAAATCACACTCTACGAAATTAATTTTGGATGCCTCATCACCATACATCTGATGTGCCTTCTCTAAATTTCTAACTGGGCAAGTTATCTTAATACCTCGATTTAGAGCCAAAAGGCAATATACAAGAGTAGAACCAATCAGGCCAGTGGAGCCAGTAATGAGGAACTTGGAATCGCTAAGGAATTCAGGCAAGTCAAAGTTTTGCACAAATTCGTGCATATCTATTTCTTGCTGTCTATGCATGTGTTATGAAATTCTTAATAAATTTTGCTGTACGTTGCTTGTATCTGTCCCTATTATTTATGTCAAAATCGTATCTCATAGCTGCCTCCAGTTTATCAACGATTATTGCCGGTCGCAAATCCTCTCCTTCTGAAAAGAATTGACGGATTCCCATTGTTTTGCTGAAATAATGCAGTTTTTTATCCCATAGTAACCCAACAACTGGAACACCAAGAGACACCGAAGTGATGCAAGCATGAAGCCGAGCGCCAAAAACAGCCTTGTATTTCGAGATATCATGGACAAGTTCATCACCTGTTTTTGGGGCTCGTCTCAACTTGTTGGGTGGCAGATCCAATGTTTGTAACAGTTTCACACCTAAAGCATAATCTTCTGGCATACCATTACAGAACAACTCCCATTCATATCCTCTTTTCTCTAATTCTTCAATGATGCCTTTATATAAATTGAGCAATTGTGTTTGGCTGAATTCCTGCTCGCCATAATCTGCGTAAATGTTTTTGCGAATAAGATTTACCCCAATTACCCCCCCCCAATTCTTTGGTTACCCGATATGCCTCTGGTATCCATAGCGCAGGATCACCAACATAGTCTGTAACAATATTGGGATTCTTAACATAGCATTCTCGTAGCAATGCAAGACCATCTTTGCCATCTCTGGTAGTAATAACTTTCACGCATTCACGGTTGACAGCGCGCACTAATTGGTGGTATCGCCAGTCGCTCTCATCAGGTTTCGCAATACTCATTGCACTCATCATTACAGGTATGCCCTTACGTTGGCATTCCCTTGTAATCATATCAAAGAAATAACTTAGATCTTGCGTTGCAAATTTGAGCATTCCAACAGGCAGGATAACCATATCTGCATTTGCAATCATTTTCTTGAAATAGCCATTAAAGACAGACCTGAAATAAAAATCCAAACTCTTTCCTTGCCTGTAAATGCCAGTACGATATATAAAAGAAAGGTATGGTTTCAGCAAAGCATGCTTAATTCTTCCTGCAATCGTTGTGTCTTTTATAGTTGGTGTCAGTTGTGCTCTTATAATATCCCCAGAGGCGCTTCTATTTATAAGCCACTCTGTTGTTGCACCGAGTATTTCATCACCAGTATTGCTTATATTCTCCAGTGAAAATAATACGATTTTCTTTTTCATCAATATATACCGAATATCTGCTGATTCTCATGCACCTCCACCATAGCGCGAAGCACAAAGTAATCCGCTGGAGTTGTTATCTTTATATTTTCCATCGGACCTTGAATAAGTCCTAACTTATAACCATAGTAACTCATCAAAGAGCAAGAGTCAATAAAGTTGGTCTTGCCCTCTTTCTGACTTTTGCGATGTGCACCTATGATATCCTTCAAATAGAAACTCTGAGGCGCACGGGCCATCATACAGTCACTTCTATTTGGAATAGAAAGCGAAGCGTCATGGTTGTCGATGATGACTGTTTCGATAGCAGGAACAGTTGTCACACAACTACCACATTCCTTAACCTTCGCGATATTGTCGGAAATAGTGTCTTCTGTAATAAGCGGACGCACACCATCGTGTATAAGAACAATAGTGTTGTCATCTTTCTGCTCCTTGACATACTCCTCTGCTGCACATAGACCTTTATAAATCGAATTCTGACCACTCTCACCACCGGGGATGACACTTACAACCTTGGAAATCTCAAATTTCTTCAACATCTTCTGAAGGAATGGAATCCAAGATTCTAAGCAAACCACAACTATACCATCAATATCTGGATGATTGTCAAACAGTTCTATCGTATAGATTAGGATAGGTTTCCCATTGAGTTCAAGAAACTGTTTAGGTCTTGATTTTGTATTCATGCGGATGCCAGAACCGCCCGCAAAAATTACTGCTATATTCATACGCCTACCTCCTAATTCTCGCCCCCAAGAAGAGGACTTCCGTTATTTTATTTTTTGTAAATATCCAATACGTTGCAATGCATACTAAGGCGGAGATTATAATCGTTGCAAAATAAAGGACAACCGCTTCGATGCCAGAAATCTCGGGTTTCCCAAGCAAAAGAAGCCCAGCTGCGGAAACTTTGCTATTGAAGAGCCTATGCATCGCATAAACCACGAAACCGCTACTTGCCAACCATCGCCAGGTTTTGAGGTGATTCGTGCGCTCTCCAATGTAAGAGGCTATCCCGAACCAAGCAGGGATAGTAGCAATAATATAGAGCATATCAACAAGCGAAGAAACGGTTGTAGCACCTACATTGATGTCACCCCATTGATGCATTGTCACAATGCGAGAAATCATCATTATAAGATACATACTGAATACCAAAAAGCGATGCCGCCTTATATGTACTATAAAATCCTTTTGCAGCATGCCTATATATCCGCCAAGAGAGAAAAAAGCAAGACTCACGTAGCTTAATCCCGGAATGATATGATCACCAAAGCTATGACCTACATATATATACCATAGCCCTAAAGGGAATAGCCATTTCAACCACTTGATACCCCATTCTAAAGTGGGTGCAATGAGCATCATTAAGAATAAGTCTCTCATAAACCATAGAGGACCATCCCAAGGTCCATGGCCATCGATGCTATAGAAGCCTGTCAGTACCTCCGTTATGGACTTGCTGAAATGTGCAGGTTCAATTACAAATGCTACAACATTCCACATGAGGTATGGCACAAGTAGTGTTAGGCACTTACGTTTAATTTTCGAAAAATACC
>JBJEAY010000767.1:0-4671 GCA_051869575.1 Prevotella sp.
TTAAGGAAGTTAAAGGAGTTAAAGACAAATGTTCAAGCCTCAAGACCGCCTTAACAAGAGTGACAAGACTATTGTCTTTAACTCCTTGAAACTCCTTGAACTCCTTGAACTCCCAAAAGTTGAGCAAATGCGAAACTAAAGTAAATTATGAGAACACTGATAACAATATTATTATCAATGCTTCTTTTTCAGAATGTGGAAGCAAGGATAATCAAGGGAAAGATAAAGGACGTGCAATCAGGAGAGGAAATCATTGGCGCGTCGGTAATGGTGAAGGGCACCAAGACAAAGGGAACTGCCACTGGTCTTGACGGCAGTTTCCAACTCCAGCTCAATCATTTTCCCTGTACGCTCGTGTGCAGTTATCTGGGATATAAACCCACTGAGATTACCATCAACGACAACGACGACAACCTCAACATCGACATGGAGGTGGATGCCGTGGCTCTTGGCGAAGTGGTTATTGTGGCTGAGAACACGGGATGCTCCGAGGTGGGAGCACGCTCGCTTGAGCGCAACTCACTCAACGTGGTCAACGTGATGAGTGCCAAGGCTATAGAGTTGTCGCCCGACCTCACCGTAGCCAACGTCATTCAGCGTATGAGCGGAGTGACAATGGAGCGCAACAGTTCGGGTGAGGGACAGTATGCCATCCTCCGCGGTATGGACAAGAGATACAACTACACCCTCGTCAACGGACTGAAGATACCAAGTCCCGACAACAAGAACCGCTTCGTGCCGCTCGACATCTTCCCGTCCGAACTGCTCGACCGACTCGAAGTGACCAAGTCGCTCACTGCCGACATGGAGGGCGACGGCATTGGCGGTGCGGTGAACATGGTGATGAAGGACGCACCACAGCAACGTCTCCTCACCGTAAATGTGCAGACAGGCTACAATAGTCATTTCTTCGACAATGACTTCCAGTCGTTCGCCCATGGAGACATTGTCAAGCACAGTCCTAACGAGACATTCGGCAACAACTATCCCACCGACGAGAGCGACTTCTCGATGAAGAGCCTCCACGTGAAGCAACGCAAACCCCTGCCCGACATAGCAGCAGGCTTTGCCTACGGCGACCGCTTCTTTGACGATCATCTCGGAGTGATTGCCGCCCTGAGTTTCCGCAACACCAACAAGGGAAAGACGAGCGACATGTATGACTCCACTGCCGACAACGACGGCATACAACGTATCACCAACCGTTATTTCTCTGAGAATCAGACACGATTGGGTGCACATCTCAAACTCGACTATTATATCACGCAGAAGCACAAGGTGGCCCTGTATGGCGGATATATGGACTTCCGCAACGCCCAGGTGCGCGACGCTTTCAGCGAACAGGACGAGACCATCCGATTGAGATGGCAGCGCCAGTCGATTGCCAACGCATCGCTCCTCGGAGAGCATAAAATGCTCAACCACGACGCGCTCACCATCAAGTGGGGAGCCAACATCGCCGAGGCAAGGCAGCAGACTCCCGACAACACACAGATTCAACTCAACAACAATACCGGCGGCACATCCGTTTGGGTGAACAAGAACGTGGGTGCCATACGCCGTTGGGAGCACAACTCCGACCGCGACATCGCCGGACATCTCGACCTCTCATATCTGCTCAAGTTGGGTTCACGCTCTCTCGACATCGCGGCGGGCGGTATGTATCGCGACAAGAAGCGCAACAGCTTCTATCACGAATATACCTTCCAACCCTACGATGCAAGCAAGGAGTCGCCCTACGACCAGTTTAAGGACAAGGACTGGACCAACTACGACGAGATTTCCTTCCGCCTGAAGAGCTACAGCCTCACCGACCCGATGAACTACGATGCAACGGAGCGTATCGGTGCGGGATATGGCAAACTCACCTTCAGTGCGGGCAAGTGGCAGATTGTGGCTGGATTGCGCGCCGAGCACACCAGTCAGGGCTACACCCTCTTCCATGCCACTGAGGGCAATGCCAACGAGGGCGAGCAGAACTACACCGACATTCTGCCCGATGCCCACATCAAATGGAACATCCACAAGAATGCCAACCTGCGCCTATCCTACTACGAGGCCATCAACCGCCCGAGCTTCTTCGAGATTGTGCCCTATCACATCATCAATGAGGACTACAACGAATGTGGTAATCCCGAACTCCAGCATACCGTGGCGCACAACTTCGACCTGCGCTACGAGTATTTCCCCGGACAGAGCGAGCAGTTTATGGCATGCCTGTTCTACAAGGATATTCACGACCCTATAGAATATGGTATGACTGCCATCGGACAGGAGACGTTCTACACTCCCGGCAACTACGGCAACGCAACCAACTGGGGATTGGAGATCGACGTGATGAAATACTTCAACTGGTTTGGTATCAAGGCTAATTACACCTACACCCACTCGAAGATCACCACCACCAAACTGCGCGAACTGACAGATGCCGACGGAAGCATATATACCGAGCATGCCGACCAGAGCCGTCCGCTCTTCGGACAAGCAGCCCACGTCTTCAACTGCTCTCTGCTCTTCAAGGATGCCAAGCGCGGATGGGACGCACAGATTGCCGCATCATACACTGGCAAGCGCATTGCCGTGATTGAGCGTTTCTACGAGAACGACCGTTGGGACGCTCCCCTCGTACAGCTCGACGCAAGTGTTGAGAAAAAATTCAAGTGTGGTGTGAGCATATTCGCCAAGGCACAAAACCTCCTCAACTCGTCGCTCATCCGCTACTACAATGCCAACGAGCGCAATGCCACACTGCAAAACGTGCGCCGATACGACGGCGGAGTGGTTGAGCGCGAGGAAAAGAACGGCATCAGCCTTACGGCTGGAGTGAGGTGGAAGCTTTGAAGAATTAAAATATTAAAAAATTAAAATATTAAAAAATTAAAATAATAAAATATTAATTGTATGAAAAAGATTTTTGGATTTATGGCTGCAATGGCATTGATGATTATGCCGGCAGCAACATTGACGTCATGCAGCAGCGATGACGACAACGAGACAGAAGTAACACTCAGTAAGTTCACAATCGACCAGACAGCGGCAACACTTACTCCTGGCGAAACCCTCAACGTGACTGCCCAGTTCTTCCCCGAGGACGTGAAGGACAAGACCGTCACATGGACATCGTCCGACGAGGCTGTCGCTACAGTATCCAATGGTGTCGTCACAGCGGTAAAGCCTGGTTCTGCCACCATCACCGCCACTCCGTCGGCTATGCCTTCATTGGCAAAGACACTCTCCGTCAGTGTCACCAACAAGGCTATCAACGCCTCGGGTGAGGTCAGTGGCACATGGGAGGCCTACACCACCGTCACAGTCACAGGTCAGTTGAAAGTGCCCGCAGGCAAGAGCCTCACCATCGAGGAGGGCGTTGAGGTTATCTTCAACTCTGCCGACGCCACAGGCGCAGGTATCGAGTTCACCGTGGATGGCAACATCTATTGCCAAGGCACCGCCGAGGCTCCCATCCTCTTCTCCATCCCCGCCAACGAGCGCAAGTTCTCCAACGTCACTGACTGCAATAACCTGTGGGGCGGATTCATGCTCAACAACACCGCAGCCGATGCCGAGGCTCTCTTCGACAACTGTATCATCGAGTATGCCGGAAGCGCAATGATCGAGACATCGCCTTCTGTCACATCGGGTATATACACCGCAGGTGAGGACTACGGAGTTCAGATTACCACCGGTCCGCAGTTCAAGGGTTCATTGGTAGTCACCAACTGCACCATCCGCAACGGTTTTGCCGACGGTATCTATATGCAGGGCGGTCAGGGCATCATCACCAACAACATCTTCTCGGGCAACGGAGCCACTGGCGGCGAGGCTGTCAATGTGAAGGCAGGCACAAGCACACTCGTTGCCTACAACGTGATGTACAGTCCTAACACCAACGGACTGAAGCTCTCAAGCTCTGGTCAGGACGACGCTGCCGGACGTGCCCAATCGAAATGTGTGGCATACAACAACACCATCATCAATGCAGGATGGCGTCGCGACGGCACCAAGGGCGGTTGCATCTACGTTGAGAAGAACATCCTCGTCAACGTGTTCAACAACCTCATGGTCAACTGCAAGTATCGCGCCCAGGCTCCCAAGTGGGGCACTCCAGGTGTGGCGGACGGATGCGACGACAAGTCAGTCATCGACTACAACTGCTATGCAGCCAGTGCGATTGTCAGCACCTTGCAGCAGGACATCGACGACGAGACCACCGTGCCTTATCTCAACTACGTCTCCAACAAGAACTATGCCGATGCAGTGGATGCACACAGCGTGATTGCCAAGGGTGCCAACGACCTCGGAGTGAAGTTTGCCAACTATGCTCTCGACACCAACAAGCTCGACAATGCCAACTACGACTCGTCATGGGATTTCACCGCCACTGCCCTCCCCGATGGAGCTACAGATGGTGCTAATCTCACCTCTATCGTAAAGACCTCTCTCAGCGTAGGCGGCAAGACCTATTCTGCCCCCGCTCCCCAAAAGTTCTTCGGAGCAAAGAAGTAATTGTCCCTACATCACACATTATACATTCATTAAAACTCAGAAGGGTGTCCTCATCAATTCGATGGGACACCCTTTTTTATCTACATAAGGAATTCCACGCACCTCGCCAACTGCGGCAGCAGTCTTGATGTGTCGCATATCGGCACTCGTCTGCCCTCACTGTCG
>JBJEAY010000768.1:0-4669 GCA_051869575.1 Prevotella sp.
CGTTCGACGAAGTCAATTAAAAGATTAAAGAATTAAAAGATTAAAGTTCAATTAGGATGAAAAGAAGGACTATATATAATATAATGTACGCGATGGTGGCGATGATACTCGCCACCGCATGCGACGACAAGAACGACAGTAATTATGAGCCGGGAGCTCCTACTGCCGCTAACAGCATTGGAGTATATTTCGATAGTAGCACCCCCTCGGAGTTTATCTTCCAACCGGGAGAGGCTACCGAGATTGAGATTGCTGTGTCACGTCTTAAGGGCGTTGACACTGCTGCCGAAGTGCCCCTCGTGGTTACTGCCGACGAAGGATTGACTGTTCCCGCCACCGCAAGTTTCGCGGCTGGCGAGAGCACCACCACCATCAAGGTGTCATTCGGCAATCTTGAGGAGTCGAAGAAATACAACCTCAATATAACAGTGCCCGAGGAATATGCCGACCACTATGCCACCAAGCCCGGTGCCACGGCATACGCTGGATATATAATGGTGGCTGCATGGAACACCATCTCCGACAATGTGAAGATGACATGGACAACACTTGGAGTAAAAAGCGAGTTCACCACATCTCTCGATCGACTTGGCGAAACCGACCGCTACCGCTTCCGCAACTTCCTCACCTCGGGCATAGACTACATCTTCACCATTGGCAACAACTCAACGGCATACGCAGGCTATAACTGCATAACAACCTATGCCAACTACGAGCCCTACGAGGGCACCGAGGCTAAGGGAGCATATCTCTTCGACGATGCCACACAGAGCTATCCCACATGGACCGTAGCCGACGGCACTATCGAGGTGGCTGACATCTGCATCCTCGAAAACTACGGTACGACCACAGGCTACTCCTGCATCTCATTGTCACGACGCAGCGGATACGTCTATCTCTATTTCACCGACTACACCGACGGCTCATACGACTACTACAATGCCGTATCGTTCTCGTGGGAATGATTTTGTTGAGAAGTTAAAGAAGTTAAGGAAGTTAAAGAAGTTAAAGAAGTTAAAGTATTATGAAGAAAGAATTATATAGAATATTCCTCATGATGACCGCCATCGTATTAGGCTTTGCATCATGTAGCGACGACGACGAAGTGGCAAAGACCCCACTCTCGCCTACCGCCATCTCCGAGGGTGCCAAGACTGTCAGCACATTGGCATTCAGTTGGACTCCCGTAGCCGACGCAACACAGTATGCCTACGAACTCAAGGACGAGGCAGGCACAGTGGTGCTTGGCGGCACCACCAACACCACATCGGTGTTGGCAACGGGTCTGAAGGTGCACACCACCTACACCCTCAGCGTGTGGGCTTATGCCGCCCTCACTGGCGACAAGACCACATCGCCCATTGCCACTCTCACCGCCACTACCAACGAGGTGGTGCAACTTGGCACACCGCAAGCTGTGGCAAGCGAGTCAAACGGCATCATCACCATCTCTTGGCCTGCCGTAGAGAATGCCGATTACTACTATGTATTTGTGGATTCTGAGGAGTCGAATATTGAAAATGCCAAACTGACGATTGCTACAACCATCAATAGCGTCGAACTGAGCAATCTCGAACTGGGCGACCACACGGTGTATGTATTCGCCATGACCGACGACGAGAACTACTCCAAGTCGGAAGGCTTTGTGCTCACCTTCACCAAGACAAAGGCCGAACTTTGGCGCACCGACGCAAGCGACTATTCCGAGGGTATCAACACCACATTCCCATGTCAGATTGTGGGTTACGAGGACGGTTCTTATGCCATCGACAAGATATATGGCTCCGACGACAAGATTGACTTCTATGTTGACACCGAGAGCGTTATCGACGGCATACCCGAAGTGGTCTTCACCAATGCCTACCAGGAGGCAGCACCGTATTACTACTTCCATGCCGGCGACTACACCGTCTGCATCTACTATGAACGCGGCAGCGGCTACTGCGGATGGGAGAACGGCAATCGCAACAAGGGCGAAGTATGGTTCTATGCCTATATCTACGACAAGGAAGGCAACTACCTCGGTGGCGGTTATGAAGACATCACATGGGACACAGGCGAGGCATCAATAACCGTGGATGACATCGTGGGCGACTATACCGAAGTGACCAACTGCTACGACATGACCTACGACTGGACCAACTGGACCGAGGTCATTAATCAGGAGAGCGACGTGAAGATCGAGAAGATTGACGACACCACCATCTCCATCTACAACTTCTACGGTTGGGAAGACACCTTCACTGCCAAGGTTGACCTCGCCTCACGCATGATTACCGTTGACATCAAGTCAGACTGGGGCGTATATTACACCTTCTGCCAGTATGACGCTCCCGACACACCTGTAGTCGGCACCATCAACGACGACGGCACCATCACATTCACCAACTGGACCATCTATTATGCCGACTATCAATATTCGTATGTATATTCAGGAGCCACCAGCGTCCTGAGCAAGAAATAACGACGTTAGGTAGGGCTTTGTCCTTTCCGTTCAAAGTCATTGAACGCTCATCCAAAGCCTTTGTATCTCCGTCCAAAGCTTACGGACGGACATACAAAGGCTTTTTAGCATACTACAACAGTAGGCCGTAATGCTTTAACAAGTTAAGTTCTGACAGTTTCATAACTGCTATTATGACACTTAGTGGATAGCCATCATTAAACCATCAGTATGCCTGTGGTTAAGTTACAACCACAGAGTATTATTCAGCACCTTATTATAATATTAATACAACATACCGAACAACCATAGTGGTATTCTCGCACCACGCCCTATCTCAGTATCATCAACTGCAAGATAACTATCGGGAATGTCCTTTATTTGACTGAATGTCTTGCCCTTGCCCCCTACTTCAAACAAATATCGGCCATCAACAAGAAAGTCGCCAGCCTTGGGATAGCTCAGTTCATGAGACTGCGACAATTGGTTCATGAAGAAAGTTTCCCTCACACTGCCGATGTCCGCACGTGGAGAAAGCGCATACATCAAAGTCGGATTGTTGATGTATATCTTGTCGGGACGCGACAACTGGTTGATGCTTTTTGTCTTGCTGCCGAGAAGCAGAAGCAGTCCGCCACGCTCCAATGCCCTAAGCATCTTCAGCCCGTTGTTTCGGTCGGTTTCAAGTTCGCGGTATAGCTGCGACATATTAGGCAACTGAGGTACACATTCTGAAAGAACCATCAGCATTTTCTTTGTCTTTCGTATTGTAGCAACCGTCACATCGTCAATCTGAGGATAGTCACTCTCAATCACCTGGTTAACAGTTGCTAATAATCGTGACTCAACCCCCTGTCTGACTGACTTGTAGAACGGATAATAGCCCTCGCGCAAATATTTGTTGAAACAGCCAAGCACATTCGTTTGTGAACAGATGTCAATGGCGATTTCCACATGATTGCCTATTAACTGCTCCAATGTAAGACTTTCATGTTTAACTATCCCCTCATACTCCAAGTACTCCCTAAACGACATTCCTCTCATCTCATACATCACTTGTCTGCGCGAGAGGTCGCCCTCATGTGCATCTATCTCAAGCATCGACGAACCTGTATATACGATGCACATCCCCGGGTAATTGTCTGACAGATTCTTCAACATTGTCTGCCATTTCGGTTCATAATGTATTTCATCTATGAAGATGTGCGTCCCGCCATGGTTATAATGATAATCGACAAGGTCAATAATGCTATTGTCTGCAAACCATATATTGTCGAGCGAGACATACAATACCTTCTCAAGATCTTGCCCATGGAAACTCTCTTTGATATGTTGAAGCAACAGAGTGGTTTTGCCGCAGCCGCGCGGTCCCTTTATTCCAATAAGTTTGTCTTCCCAGTCTATCTCATAGAATAGATATCTATGAAATTCAGTTGGGGTAGCCGCAAGTCTTCTATTGAAAACCCTTATAATTTCTTCAATCCTCGATTCATTCATATTATTCTGCTTTTGGATATTACGCTGGCAAAGTTACGAATAATGTTTGAAAACACCAAATATTGCCATAATTTAGTGTTTGCAAACATTAATTATTATATATATTTAATGTTTGGAAACATTTTTCGTAACTTTTCCGATAGTAATCTTGCAGTAGATAATAGCTATTTATCTGTTATTATCATTTTTTAATTATCATTTTTTGGTAATTATGATAAAAAGCACTATCTTTGCGCCCAAAACATAGGAATCATATGACAGACAACCCATTTGTAACCAGCGGATATGCAGGACCGGAATACTTCTGCGACCGAGTGGAAGAAACACAGACATTGGTGGACTTGCTCACCAATGGCAACAATGTTGCACTTATTTCACCACGACGCCTGGGCAAGACAGACTTGATTCACCATTGCTTCAACCAATTGGAAAAGCGTGATGACTATTATACATTCATCATTGACATCTATGCCACTGACTCCGTGAACGACTTCGTAAATGTATTGGGGAAATCAATCCTTGACTCCTTGAAATCCAAAGGCCGCAAGGCATGGGAGGGATTTTTGGACGCACTAAGGTCGATTAGGTCAGAGATAACATTCGACATAAACAACAATCCCGTTTGGGGTATTGGAGTAGGCGCGACCGAATCACCAGCAATAACTCTTGACGAGATATTCGAGTATCTTGGCAATGCCGACCGACACTGCTTTGTAGCAATTGACGAAT
>JBJEAY010000769.1:0-4664 GCA_051869575.1 Prevotella sp.
AGCTCAATATGCGAGGAACACTTGATGTGCTTGGTTCCACAAACATAACATATATCCTGCGCGACTCTCCTCTCAACACCAACGACCAACTCAGCGAACTTGTCACCTTCACCGACTTCAGCGACACTACGCGTGTGGTGCAGCAGGCTCGTCCGGCTGTGGGCGGTCTCGACATGCTCCTGATGATGAATGTCGAACAGGGAGCTCACGTCAGATGTTTCCTCAATCCCGACCAGTCGAACTATGTGGATGTCGAGGGCGGTGGCGAATTGCGCATGACATACAACGACTTTAACGGTATGCAGCTCTTCGGGCGATATACCATCAACGACGGCGAGATGAAATACCAGTTGCCTGTCATTCCTCTCAAGACATTCACCATCGGACAAGGCAGTTACGTCGAGTTCACGGGCGACGTGATGAATCCTCGACTCAATCTCACTGCCACCGAGCGTGTGAAGGCTCTCGTCACATCCGAAGGCGGTAGCAGTCGCAGTGTGGCATTCGACTGTGGAGTGAAGGTGACGAAGACGCTCAACGACATGGGACTGGAGTTCACCCTCGATGCTCCCGACGATATGTCGGTGAAGAACGAGCTCACGGCAATGAGTATGGAGGAAAGAGGCAAGCTGGCTGTCACAATGCTCACCACGGGAATGTATCTCAATGGCGAGTCGGGCAGTAATGTCACAATGAACAGTGCGCTCAACGCTTTCCTACAGGGTGAGATCAATAATATCACGCAGAGTGCGATGAGCACCTTCGACCTTAGCTTGGGTATTGAGCAGAACGCCAATGCCGCCGGACAGACCTATACTGACTACTCGTTTAAGTTCTCCAAACATTTCTGGAACAACCGCTTCAACTTCGTCATCGGCGGAAGTGTATCTACCGGCAGTGCATCTTCGCAGGAGTCCGACGGAACGTTTATCGACAATGTGTCGCTCGAATACCGTCTCGACCAGTCGGCAATGCGTTATGTGCGTCTGTTCTACGACAAGAACAAACGTGACATTCTCGACGAGCGCATAGCCCAATATGGAGCCGGTCTTGTTTGGCGACGCAAGTTGGATAGTCTATCTGACCTCTTCCGCTTTGGCAAGAATAAGGCGACAGTGCCACAGGACACTACAAAAACACGCAGTAAAGATGAAAAAACCAAGTAAATACATTATAATATATATATGTGTCGCTCTCTTCATGGCGACATCATGCAGCACCACGAGCAATCTGCCCGAAGACGAGGTGTTGTATGTGGGAATGACGCCTATCAACTATACCGACACTGTCCCGCTTCGCTTCGCTGACTATATGGAAGGAGTGAAGGAAGAAGTGGAGGCGGCACTTGCCTGCGCCCCCAACGGTTCGGTGTTCGGCAGCTCATATATGCGCAATCCGCTGCAGATTCGCCTTGGCATATACAACACCTTTGCCAACAGCGAGTCGGGATTCGGCAAATGGATGCGCGACCACTTCGGGCGCGAACCGGTGCTCATCAGCAA
This sequence comes from Prevotella sp., assembly GCA_051869575.1. Classification (GTDB taxonomy): domain Bacteria; phylum Bacteroidota; class Bacteroidia; order Bacteroidales; family Bacteroidaceae; genus Prevotella. The sequence continues at coordinate 1,503 of JBJEAY010000769.1, forward strand.
TGTCAATCCGCCCACTCGCGCCTTGGTGGCTCAGAATCTTCTGCGCTCCTACGGATTTTTCAACGCCAAGGCCACAGGCAAGGTGATTCCACAGACCAATGACAAAAAGGCAAAGGTGGGATACGACATCACTACGGGACATCTCTACACCATCGACACATTGAAGCACTACCGGTTTAATGCCGGTATGGACAGTGTGATTCGTGCCAACATGAAGGATTGCAAGATACACAGTGGCAATCCGTTCTCAACGGCGGCATTGGACGAGGAGCGCAACCGCATCAGCAATCTCTTGCGCGAAAACGGATATTATTATTATCGTCCGGCTTATGCCACTATCCTTGCCGACTCTCTCAACATTCCAGGAAGTGTGGAGGTGAGAATGCAACCGATAGCCGGCATTCCCTCCGAGGCAACACGCAAGTGGTATCTCGGCAGAATGACTATACAGATGCGACGCAACATCTCAGAGCAGCTCACCGACACCGTCGTGCGACGCAACATCACAGTCATACATGGAGGCAAGCGGAGTCCGATGCGTGCCAGGGCAATACGCAAGGACATGACACTCAAGCGTGGAAACATGTTCCGACAGAGCGACCTCAACGAGTCGTCGTCGGTGCTCAACAGTCTTGGATTATTCTCGGTGTCGTCGTTCTCGTTCACTCCGCGCGACACGACGGCTCAGTGCGACACGCTCGACATGATTCTCAACTGTGTGCTCGACAAGCCCTACGATGTCTCTGTCGAGGCCAACTACACGCTAAAGAGCGACAACAGAATGGGACCTGGACTCGTTCTCGGATTGTCGAAGAGAAATGCCTTCCGTGGTGGCGAGAAACTCAGTCTCAAACTCATGGGCTCTTATGAGTGGCAGACGGGAAGACAGGTGACTGCCAGCAATTCGAGCATCAACAGTTATGAATATGGTGCCGAACTCTCTTTGGAATATCCTCGTATCGAGGCTTTCGGATTGCTCAAGCGTCGCAGATTTCATTCGCCTCCATCCACGGTGTTGTCGCTGAGTATCAACCAGCGCGATCGTGCCAACTATTATAAGTTGCTCACCGTCAAATCGTCGCTAACCTATAAGGTGCAGGCTTCGCGCAACTGGCGACATGAGTTTACGCCCGTAGGTATCGACTATAACCGACTTTACGGCACTTCCTCCAAATTCGATTCCATCATGCTCAACAACTTGCAGTATTACTATAGCATGTTCGACATGTTTGTCCCCAAACTGCAGTATTCGGTGAGCTATCAGAGCGACCCGTGGAAGAAGAACCCGATTTTTTGGGAAGCCACATTCACCGAGGCAGGCAACATCGTGTCGTTGGGCTATATGGCTTTCGGCAAGAATTTCGGCACGCCTTACAAGACCCTCTTCGGCATCGACTATGCCCAGTTTATCAAGCTCTCCTCTTCACTTCGCAAGACATGGCAGTTGGGCTTCAAGTCGCAGTTGGTGGGACGTGTGGCAGGCGGCATCATCATTCCCTATGGCAATAGCGAGGTGGCACCGTTCGCCGAAAGTTTCTATGTAGGAGGAGCTAACAGTATCCGTGCTTTCACGGTGAGGAGTGTCGGCCCCGGGCGCTATCGTTCGGATGATGCCGAATATGCATATTTCGACCGTGTTGGTGACATAAAGTTAGAGGCCAATCTCGAATATCGATTCAATATCTTCGGCGGTCTGTATGGCGCATTGTTCCTCGATGCAGGAAACGTGTGGAATCTGAAAAACTCGTTCGAAGACGAAGGTGCTGAGGACGGAGTTTTCCGACTCAAGGATTTCTGGCGCGAGATGGCTCTCGGCACAGGATTCGGCGTGCGCTACGATCTCGACTTCTTCGTGCTTCGTCTTGACCTCGGTATCGGGCTCCATCTGCCCTACGACACAGGCAAGAGCGGATTCTATAACATACCCAAATTCCGCGACGGACTTGGCTTCCATTTCGCCATCGGCTATCCCTTCTAATCGGTCATAGTGATGATAAAAAAATCACTTAAAGACAAAAAATATTAAATAAGGATAGAAAAGTGGCTAAATATTATGCGTAATTGGAAAAATATCAGTAATTTTGCACACAGATTATTTGAAAACATAAAAAAAGTACAAGTATGAAACCAACTTTATTACTCTTGGCAGCCGGAATGGGTAGTCGTTACGGCGGTCTTAAGCAGCTTGACGGTCTCGGACCTAACGGCGAAACCATTATGGACTATTCAATCTTTGACGCCATCAAGGCGGGATTCGGTAAGATAGTCTTTGTTATCCGTAAGGATTTTGAGGAAGATTTCCGCAGTAAGATATTGAGCAAGTATGAGGGACATGTGCCCGTTGAGCTCTGCTTCCAGAGTCTCGACGCTCTGCCCGAGGGATTCCAGTGTCCAGCCGACCGTGTTAAGCCTTGGGGCACAAATCATGCAGTCATGATGGCCAAGGATGTCATCAAGGAGCCATTCTGCGTCATCAACTGCGACGACTTCTACAATCGCGATGCATTCCAGGTGATAGGCAAGTTCCTTGCCGACCTGCCCGAGGGCAGTCGCAACAACTATGCCATGGTGGGATTCCGCGTGGGCAACACTCTCTCCGACAACGGCACTGTGGCTCGTGGTATATGCTCAAAGGATGCCGAGGGCAATCTCACCACAGTCGTTGAGCGCACTGAGATTATGCGCGTCGATGGTCCTGTGTGCTACAAGGACGAAAAGGGCGAGTGGGTGGCCGTTGAGGACAACACTCCTGTGTCGATGAACATGTGGGGATTCACTCCCGACTACTTCGAATATAGCGAGGCTTATTTCAAGGAGTTCCTCTCCGACCCGAAGAATATGGAGAATCTCAAGGCTGAGTTCTTCATCCCTCTTATGGTCAACAAGCTCATCAACGAGAATACTGCCACCGTCAAAGTGCTCGACACCACCAGCAAGTGGTTTGGTGTCACCTATTCAGCCGACCGCCAGAGTGTGGTTGACCGAATCCAGTCGCTCATTGACGAGGGCGTATATCCCAACAAACTTTTTTAATAAGATATTTCGTGAATATAGACATTTTATCTGAAGCGGAGCTCACGCAGCTCCGCTCTATCATCGCCGCCGCTGCTGACATCGTGGTTATCGGACATGTCAACCCCGACGGCGATGCCATTGGTTCTA
>JBJEAY010000770.1:0-4662 GCA_051869575.1 Prevotella sp.
CCATCTATGAAGGACTGTTCCTTGCTATCGTGGTGATGGTGCTGTTCCTGCGCTCATGGAGGTCAAGCCTCGTGGTGATGCTGACCATTCCCGTCACGGTGGCATTCAGCATCCTGTTATGCTATCTTGCAGGAATCACCATCAACGTGATGTCGCTCGGCGCAATGGCGGCATCTGTGGGGCTGATTATCGATGATGCCATTGTCATTATCGAGCAAATCTACCGTGAGCACGAAGAACGTCCAGATGAAAACCGCTTTGCCGTGGTGCGCCATGCCATACGGGGATTGTTCCCGGCGATGGTGGCATCCTCGCTGGCAACGATTGTTATACATTTCCCATTTCGGTTGATGAGCGGATTGGCAGGGAGTTTTTTCAAGGAACTTTCCGACACGATGCAACTTACAATGGTGGCATCTTTTCTTGTCACGTGGCTTTTACTCCCTGTCTTGCATCTGATGATAGGCTACAAGACGCGGTTGCGTCCGAAGATATTGGACACGAAAGAATTGGAAGAAGCGTCTATACGTAAGGTACATTTCCTTACAATCATATATAGAAAACCGTGGATAGCCGCCAGCTTTGTCCTGTTGCTCGGTTTAGGCGGCTGGTATGCCTCCACGCAGTTGGCTTCCGGTTTCTTGCCGGACTTGGACGAAGGAACAATCGTACTCGACTATCATTCTCCGGCAGGGACGGACATTGAGGAGACCGACCGCCTATGCCGTCAGATGGAACGCATCATCTTGGCGCATCCCGATGTGGAAACTTATTCACGCCGCACGGCTCTCGGCATGTCGTTCAAGACACGCCCTACGAACTTCGGCGATTATCTTATCCAATTGAAAAAAGACCGGAGCAAGACCACGCCCGAAGTCATCAGCGACTTGCGCAACAGCATCTCGCAGGCAGTTCCCTTGATGACCATCGGCTTCGGCCAACGAATTGCCGACCTTTTGGGCGACCTGATGAGCACCTCCCAGCCTATTGAGGTAAAGATATTCGGTGACGATTATCCTACCCTGCAGCAGATGGCAGCTCGGGCGGAAAAGATTATGCAGTCTGTGTCAGGCGTAGTGGACATCGACAACGGGCTGGTGCCTGCCGGAGCTTCTATCGTGTTCATCCCTGATGAGAATAAGCTTTCGCAGTTCGGTATAACCTTGACCGACTTTCAGGAACAATTACAAGCTTATACGGGCGGTATCCCCTTGTCCGGCCAAGTAAATGTGATAGAACCTAATCCTGCACAGGCGGCTATGACAGGCGGATTGCAAATCGGTTCCGTGCAGGATGGCGAGCAGATGCGCCGCATCCTCCTGATATTCACGGACTTTCCCGACAATTCCCCTGAACTCCTGCGCTGTCAGCCCGTTTTCCTGCCCGATGGTTCCATCCGTCCGCTCGAAACTTTCTGCGATGTCAAGATAATACCCGGTGAAATAGAACAACGTCGCGAGGACTTGAAAAGCAACATTACCTTGACTGCCCGTTTGGAAGGACGAGACTTGGGCAGTGCGGTTAATGACCTGCAGCGGGAGTTCAAACAACAACTCCATTTACCATCCGGTTACAGCATTTCATTTGGCGGTGCATACTCCGAACAGCAACAGTCATTCCGGGAATTGGCAACCATCCTTCTTCTTGCTACGTTGCTGGTGCTTACGGTGCTGATGTTTCTCCTGCGGGAGTGGCGTGTCTCGCTTGCCGTGCTGTTCATCTCACTAATGGGAATCTGCGGTTGCCTGCTCGCTTTGTGGGTAACGGGAGTGCCGCTCAACGTCAGCAGCTATACTGGCATTATCATGATTGTGGGCATCTTGGCGGAGAACAGCATCTTTACCGTTTGGCAATACAAGACCAACCGTAGGAATGGCGGCACAGTAGAGGAATCGGTGGATTACGCCATTGCCCTACGCATCCGTCCCAAACTGATGACCGCCATTGGTGCCGTGCTTGCTCTGATGCCGCTCGCCTTGGGTTTAGGGATGGGTGCACAGATGCAACAACCGTTGGCGGTAGCTGTAATAGGTGGATTTGCAGTCGGTTTACCCTTGTTGCTCGTGGTATTGCCTGCATTAATGAGATGGATTTATGGGAAATGCGGTTAATCTTCAAATTTCCTATAAATTTCAAATCTACTTTTGTACTGATACGATAAATTTGCATAAACTTACGAAGGAATTTCGTTCTTGTTCCTGAAGGAGCCTGTCTCTCTGAAGGTTATTTTGGGAGCTGTGTTGATAACATGCGGAAGCATTTTAATGTTACTGAAATGAAACTGTTGATTATAGAAGACGAAAAGGAACTGTCGGACAATATCGTGACATACCTTAGTTCCGAAGATTATGTGTGTGAACAGGCATTTACCTACAATGATGCCAAGATGAAAGTGAACATCTATGACTATGACTGTGTGTTGCTCGATCTGATGCTGCCGGGTGGAAACGGGTTGGACATCCTGCGTGACATCCGTTCCAAACGGAATCCTGTAGGCGTGATTATCGTTTCGGCAAAAGACTCGCTGGACGACAAGGTGAAAGGGCTGGAAATAGGTGCGGACGATTACTTGCCAAAGCCGTTCCATCTGGCGGAACTCTCGATGCGCATCTACGCCATTATCCGCCGGAGGGAGTTCGCGGCAAATAACCTGCTGCGCAGCAACAGCATCGAAATCAACCTGCCTGCCAGGACGGTAAGCGCAGAAGGAAAGCCCGTAGTGCTGACTCGGACGGAATACGAACTTCTGCTGTTCTTCATCGGCAACGGGAACCGGGTGGTGTCGAAAGCCTCCATCGCAGAACATCTCAGTGGCGACATGGCTGATATGCTGGATAATCACGACTTTGTCTATACGCACATCAAGAACCTGAAGGCAAAGTTGGCTGAGGCGGGCGTAAAAGACTGCATCAAGAACGTGTATGGAACAGGATATAAATGGATAGAGCTATGAAAAGTCTTTCCCGTAGGATGCTGACGCAGTTCGTCATCTGCATTGCTGTGTTGCTTGCGCTTGCCACACCGTTGTTTTACTTCCTCACCAAATGCTATTATGCCGAGGATGTGATAGACATCATAGAGGCGGTGGAGCAAGGGCACCCCATTCCCACATTTGATTTGGAGGAGGACATCATGCAGGGCGTGATGCTCCAGTTCGGGCTTATCGTAGGGGTGCTGGCGGTCGCCATCGTACTGACCCTTTGCTTCATCTCACGCCGACTGTGGCAGCCGTTTGACAAAACGTTGCGGCTGATAGAATGTTTCCGTTTGGAAGACGGGAAGTTGCCCGCGCTGCCCGAAACCGACATCAAGGAATTCGCGCGGCTCAACCATTCGCTCGACACCCTGATGCGTAACAGCCTTGCCAGCTACCGCACGCAGAAAGAGTTCACCGAAAACGCCTCGCACGAATTGCAGACCCCACTTGCCGTGTTTCAAAGCAAGCTCGACCTTCTGCTTCAGCAGCCCGACCTCTCCCGCAGACAAGCGGAACTGATACAAGGAATGTATGAGGACTCTAATCGTCTTTCCCGTCTGAACCGCAACCTCCTGCTGCTCGCCAAGATAGACAACCGCCAATACGGCCAGATGGAAACGATAAACCTCACCTCCTTCCTCAGCGAACTGACCCCGTTCCTGCAAAGCATCGCAAACGGGATTCGTCTGCACGAGGTGTTCCACAACAGTGCATTGACCGTGTGCGCCAACCGCACACTATTGGAGAGCCTCATAAACAACCTCGTGGTCAATGCTGTCCGCCACAACTGTCCCGATGGTGAAATTACCCTCACTGTAACGGATGGGCAACTCATCATCGCAAACACTTCCAACGAACCGGCATTGGACGAAACACAGATATTCAACCGCTTTTACCACCCCACAGGGCAAATCAAAGGGAACGGTTTGGGACTCTCCATTGTCCGTGCCATCTGCGAATACCACGGGTGGACTGTCTGCTATCGGTACGATGAGGGTATGCATCGGTTTACGGTGAGATTTTGAAAGGAAGGAATTTCTATGAAAAGAAAAAGAAAATTCTTGATCAGCGAAGGCTTAGAAGTTTTAAGTATGCGGCAAATGGGCTAAAAGTACTTGCTACTAAGGAACATAACGCCAGAATCCATGTGATTGCAGCGATATTGGCCATATTGGGGGCAACAGCACTCAAATCGGATGTTACAGAATGGATTGCCGTTCTCATAGTCATTGCACTGGTTTTTATTACAGAAATGCTAAACTCGGCGGTTGAACGTCTATGTGATTATGTCAAACCGGAATACAGTCATATCCTCAAGCTTACCTACGAACTTTAAAGCAAAAGATTATGGTAAAGAAGATTATATTAGTTTTGTGGGCGACCTGCTTTGTTCCCCTATTGAGAGCACAAACCGACACATTAAACTTTCACCCGCATGAAGAGAAGTTCCTTGACCGAGTAGCATCTTCGCGAGCTTTCCGCATAACCTATGTTGGCGTACCGTTGATAACAGGAGGGCTTCTTGTAAAGAGCGAAGATGACCATTTCCGCAGTCTACGCAACGATTACCTGCCTGAGTTCCGTCATCATGCGGATGATTACCTGCAATATCTTCCGGCAGCGGTAATGTTGGGTATGAAATGGGGAGGCGTAGAAAGTCGCAGTTCGTGGGGACGGATGCTGAC
>JBJEAY010000771.1:0-4641 GCA_051869575.1 Prevotella sp.
AAAGTGGTACCCTTTTAAATTAGAATGTGGTATACTTTTTATTTAGCATATACACATATTTCCGCTGAAAATAGCATATTTCTCATATAATCCGATGTTTTTTTTATTCCCTAAACTGATATCCCTTAGATATTTCTCGCCTTTAACCATATAGCCAACAAAGGGTCGGCAATTGAGTATTCTTAAAATATACTAAATAGATGTGTAAAAGTGTATCAAACACTTGGAAATATGTGCAAAAAAGTGTATCTTTGCAGCGAAAATAGGTGCAGAAAAATGTATTTATTTATCTATTATATATGTATAAAAATGTAGGATAGTATATGGAAAGAGCTGTATTACAACAACTTATCTCTTGGAAAAATAGCGATGATAGAAAACCGCTTATTCTGAATGGAGCAAGGCAAGTGGGGAAAACATGGGTTTTGCGTGAGTTTGCCAAGAGAGAATATAAAAAGGAAGCATACGTGATATGCCGCAAAAATGAGTATGCAAAGAGCATCTTCACAAAGGATTTCGACGTGGAGAGAATATTGCGTGGCTTGAGGGCAATCACTTCTGTTGATATTACTCCTGATGACACTTTGATTATTCTGGACGAGGTGCAGGACATCCCCGAGGCAATAGAGGCACTTAAATATTTCTGCGAGCAGGCTCCGCAGTATCATATAGCTGTGGCGGGTTCGCTGTTGGGCATCTCGTTGCACGCCAATGTTTCATATCCCGTAGGGAAAGTTGACGAGATTAACATTTACCCTATGAGTTTTGAGGAATTCCTGCTTGCCAAAGGAGAGAAAGAGATATATAAATCAGTAGTGGCAAAGGATTATGCCACTACCAATATGGTGCATGAAAAACTTGTTGAACTTCTACGCCAATATTATTATGTTGGAGGCATGCCTGAGGCTGTCCAGAAATATATTGATACTGGTGCATTACAAGCTGTCAGGCGTATTCAAAACCGCATTTTGAGCGGATATGACATAGACTTCTCAAAGCATGCACCAGCTGACCAAGTTCAGCGCATAAGAATGGTGTGGAGAAGTATTCCGTCGCAACTATTCAAGGAGAACAAGAAATTCATATATGGCACATTGCGCAAGGGAGCAAGGGCCAAGGACTTTGAACTTGCCATTGAGTGGCTTGTGAATTCGGGGCTTGTGTATAAGGTGGCTCGTTGCAACAAACTGTCCCTTCCATTAGCCATTTATGAGGACTTGTCTGCATTCAAGCTTTATTTTTTAGACTTAGGACTTCTTGGTGCAATGGTAGATACAGAGGCGAGCCAGATATTAGTATCCAATAATGCGTTTACTGAATATAAAGGAGGAATGACAGAGCAATATGTGCTGCAGCAATACATATCGCATGGGGTATCACCTATTTATTATCACAAGACGGATGATTCGCGTCTTGAGATAGACTTTGTTGTTCAACATTCATCACATATTCTTCCTGTTGAAGTTAAAGCCGAAGCAAATGTCAGGGCTAATTCCCTCACCATGTTGCTTGCCAACAATCCCGACATGCAGGCAATAAGATATTCCATGCTGCCCTATAAAGAACAGGGGCAACTTACCTGCATACCATTATATATGGCGTAATCCACATACCTCACGCTGATGATGATAATGAGATTACTACCGCATCTCCACCGCCTCATTGTGGTCGGTGAGATAGAGGCGGGGCTGCACTATATATTCTCGATCTGCCAATGACTTGGTGAGGTCGAGATTTTTTGTTCTTATTCCGCCCACTTCAAGCATTGTGTGGAACATGGAAATGCTGTTGGAGGCTGGCTTAAAGCTATTGGAACGCAAGGCTGAGATGATGTCGGGATAGGCCTTGGCGTATGAGGAGGAAGTCCATGCGAGGAGCGGAACACGAAGCTCGTATTCGCTGGGATTGGGCGAGGCATGCAGGAATTTGTTGCGGTTGTCGTCGTAGATATTCTCGCCATGGTCGCTGGTGTAGAGCCATGCCGACTGGCAAGCCGAGGAGGAGAGTATGGACGATAGTTCGTAGAGGAAGCGGTCGGTGAAGCGGATGGTGTTGTCGTATGCATTCACGAGGCATTGCTTATTCTCATATTTTGCCTCACTCTTGTCGTCGGGCAGGAAATGGGCCATATTGCGTGGATAACGCTCGTTGTATTTAAAGTGGCTGCCGTAGGTGTGGAGAACGATAAACTCCTTCTTTCTGCCTTTTTTCAAGATACTTTCTACGATGGGTAGGAGTTCCATATCAGATACATTATCCTTGGCGCGCTCTGCCTCCTTGATAAACATATAGTTGTCTGCCTCCATACCGAGGAAATCGATGAATGAATGGTTGGGCAACTGGTTGGAAATGAACGAAGTATGGAATCCTGCTTCCTTGAAGGCTGCGATAATTCCTTTCTCGCGATAGAGCACTGAATAGTCGGATGCTGAGGCTGCTGTCAATAACATGGGCACGCTCTTGTGGGTAGTGTTCGACTCTGTCCTCGCTTTTTTGAAGACGATGAGGCTACTGTCCTTTGCTAATTTAGTAAGCAAGGGATTGGTGTCGCGCTTATATCCATAGAGAGAAAAATTATCAGAACGGGCAGTCTCGCCAATCACCATAACATATACCTCGGCACTGTCTTTTGGGTGAGTGGCGACGGCATCAAACCGATAGTCAGCCACCCGCTCTTGATAGTGGGCTGAAATCCAACTGCGCTCTACGGCAAGATACAGATTGTATGTGACATTGAGAGGAAAGACATTATTGAGTAGGCGGAACGTGGGGTCGGCAAGATATGCTGTCGCCACAGACATAAGTCCTGCTATCGTTATGCCACTGCCGATTCGACGCATCTTGTGGAGGAAATTATATTTAAGAACATGCTTTCCGCGAATATTCGCTACTGCCATACCAAGAGTCGGGAGATAGAGGACGCACACGATGAGTACGGCGGGAAGTATGCCGTCGAGCAGTTCGGTGGCCTCAGAGACATTGGTCGTTACCACATTCAGCAGCATATCCACTGCAAGAACGCCCTCGCCATAGAGATATAGCAATACAATCTGGAATGCTGAGAAAAAGATAAACGGGAATAGCCACCACGTCATCTTCCCCGGCTTGCGCGAAATGCTCATCAGCAGCATGTAAATGCCAAGAGGCAGCAGGATATTGGCAACACATGCCCATTGCGACATCCCCTCTGTGATGTCGAGCATGACATTAGGCACCATCAGTGTCGCTATCGTCAGCCAATACAATATCTCACAATTCCTCATTCCTCATCCCTAATTCCTAATTCCCTAATTCCTAATTCCCTAAAACGCCTCATTGATATTGAATATAAATCCGCTTTGCCCAGCCTTGCCAAGGCCGTAGTCAAGGCGCACATTCACGTTTTTCTTGAATTCCCAACGATAGCCGATACCATAGTTGGGCAGAATCTTGCCGAAAGATAGGGCACTGAACTTGTTGAATACAGTTCCTGCTCCAAGCCACAGTGCAATGCCGTTACGTTTCCACACATGTTGGCGCAACTCCACCTGTGTCTCAATCTTATGCTTGTCGCGATAGCGTCCCTCGTAATATCCGCGCATTGAATTGCTGTTGCCGAGCTTAGACATCATTGCCCATGACGGATTGCCGAAATTTAGCGTTGATTCGAGGTCGAAAGCAAGCACCGCTCCCTTCCATGGTCTTGAGTATGCACAAGCCTGAAGTTCGGTGGTGGAAAATGCATATTCGTTGCCTATGAACTTGGGTCGGAAGTATTGTGACACATTCAGATATACGCCCTTATGCGGATTGGTTAGCACATCGCGCGAGTCATACATAAGCGTTAGTCCTGCGCCGATATTCCACACAGTTTTATCCTGTCCTTCCAGCAGTTCCTCGCGCTCCACACTTCTTGCCGATACATAATCGAAGGCAACAGAAGGGCCTAAATAGAAGTTGTCGGCAAGTCGGAAGAGAAAAGCCGTCTTAATCCTCGACTGCCATCTCTTCAGCTTACTCTTGTTGGCATCTACATCCCCCATGTCATATCCCATTCCCCATGTATAAGACGGGAAGGAGAAGAAATAAACGGTATAGTTGAGACGGTATTTGTCTTGTGGAAAGATATTCGTTCCCCTGATACCGAGAAGATAGAATCCCACAGTGGAGAAATCTCCGTAAAGCGACACATTCGAGGGTGGCAGGAGAGTGTCTGTTTGGCATGTGTGATATAGCCCTGCAGCCACCATTCCTATTCCAAATTCAGTGTCTGTACTATAGTGTGGACCGCCAATCACACTGAAGTCGAATTTCTTGTGCTTCTTGTTTTTGTTGGCATCGTTGAAATAGTCGAGGAAACGATTCACCCACGACCTTTTCTTCACAACAGCGGTGTCGGCACACGATGATTCGGTAGTTGTCAGAGTGTCCATACTGACAATTACGTCTTCCGCTCTTGCCGTTAAAGATAATACAAACAAAAGCGAAAAAGGAAGCAGCAGTTTGCGTATATCCATTCTCAACCTTAATTAATTTGGGTGCAAAGATAAGAAGAATATTCAAAAAACTGTGGTTTTCTTTTTCGCCAAAGATGTTCTTTTATTCTTAATTATCAAATAATAATCTTTGTTTTGTGATAATACTCTCGGAATTCAGTGGGTG